>CAZLRE010000069.1:0-8258 GCA_964561885.1 uncultured Planctomycetales bacterium
GCCTTTTTCAGTTTTATGAAAACGGATAAGCATAAATCCCGAAACTATGATGAACGTAATATATAGCGTCAGCGCCTTGGAAAATGAGGTGCTAAAATCAATAAGGATCTGTGTCATAAACGGAAGTTCTTTGCCGAAGGAACTGTAGATCGACGCGAATGTGGGAACGACCTTCACGATCAATACCGTCGTAATGACCAACGCCATGGATACGATCACAGCCGGATAAATAAGCGCGGATTTGACCTTGCGCATGAGGGCGGCGGTTTTTTCCAGATATGTGGAAATGCGCTCAAGGATCGCGGTTAAGACACCGCCTGTCTCACCGACGCGGATCATGTTGATGTACAGAACATCGAACACCTGGGTATGCTTGGCAAATGAGGCTGACAAACTGGTCCCCAACTGAATATCATCACGGATCTGGGTGATGACCGATTTAAAACTCGGATTGACGGTCTGTTCCTGCAGGGCATCGATGGCTTGGATGATGGGAATACCGGCGTCGATCATCGTGGCCAGCTGGCGCGTAAAGATAACCAAGTCCTCGGATTTTACCCGACGGGCGCGCTGGACCGTTTTCTTGGTCGCCGCGGCTTTCCTGTCCTCTTCGATCGAGATGATCGTAAGTTTGCGTTTACGCAACTCCTCAATGACAACGCTCTGGTCCTCGGCGGCCATTTTGCCGGATACGCTGCGGGCATCCTGGTCTTTGGCCACATATTTAAAAGTCGCCATAGGAATTATCCTTTCTGATAAGAACGCCCAATGGCCTCATCGATCTCCCGTTTCGTGGAAATGAAGGCGGCCACACGGCACCCGGTTAACGACTCTAATTTATCTTTTAATTCATCGGCCAAAGGATTGTTCACGACCACGCTTAAAACATCGCCGATCCGATCCAAGGGAATGACATGATGCTCCCTAGCCACATCGACGGGAATCAGCCTTATGACCGCCGGATCGATCTCATATTTGTTGACCGAAATGTACGGCAGACCGCACTGCACCACAAGGGCTACGACTATGTCCCTGTCATCCAGATATCCTAGTTTTACCAAAATTTCGCCGATAAAGCCACGCTCATTTTGCTGAATTTTGAGAGCCTCCTGCAATTGCGCGGGTGTGATCTTCTTGCGATCAATGAGGATCTTACCGATTAGCTCCCGGGATGCTTTCTCATCAAACATGACAGCTCCTGCTGAATTGTTTTTAAAAAATTAATGCTCATCCGAAGTGACACGGAAAACCTCGGCGACCGTCGTCTGACCTTCACAAAGCCGGTCGACGATGTCGTCGTAAAGCACTTTCATGCCGTTATGTTCAACGGCATAATTCTTGATCTCGTCCGAAGACTTGCCCTTTAAAAGCATTTCCCTGATGGCATCATCCATCTGCAATATTTCTGTGATGCCCAAGCGGCCCAGAAAACCGGTGAACCGGCACGACTCACATCCCTTGCCTTCATAGAAGACTGTACCCGCAGGGATTTTATGCGAGATTTTCTTTAACACAATATCCGGGATCTCGACCGGCTTCTTGCAGTACGGACAGATCTTTCGGCACAAGCGCTGTGCGCACACCATAACCAGGCTGGACGCTACCAGAAACGGCTCAACGCCCATGTCAACCAAACGCGTCAGGGCGCCTGCTGCGTCGTTGGTATGCAGGGTCGAGAAAACCATCTGCCCAGTCAAAGAAGCCTTGATCGAGATATCAGCCGTTTCAGCGTCGCGGATCTCACCGACCATGACGATGTCAGGGCTCTGGCGCAGGATCGCCCTTAACCCGGAGGCGAATGTAAGCCCGATATCAGGCTTCACCTCGATCTGTGTCAATCCTTCAATAAGATATTCGACGGGATCTTCAACGGTAATAATGTTCTTATCCACTGTGTTGAGCTGATTGATAATGGAGTAAAGCGTGGTGGATTTTCCGCTTCCCGTCGGTCCGGTCACAAGGATCATGCCGAAGGGTTTAATGATATTGGCCTGCATGACCTCGACCGCTTTGGCAGAAAAACCCAGTTTGGCGAATCCCAGCGAAAGGTTCGCCCTGTCGAGGATACGCATAACGATCTTGGGACCATGGGTCGTCGGGAGAACACTGACGCGAAAATCCACTTCCTGGGAGGCGATGCGCATTTTAAAACGCCCGTCCTGCGGAACATGGTTCGATGTGATGTCCAAACGCGCCATGATCTTCAAACGGATGATGACAGCCCCTTCGCTTTCTTTGGGGATGTTCAGTATGTCCTGCAAGATCCCGTCGATGCGATAGCGCACCCTCATGTCCTGGTCGGTCGACTCCAGATGAATGTCGGAAGCGCGCTGCTTGATCGCCTCCTTGATGAGCAGATTGACCATGCGGATGATCGGAGCCTGTTCACCGGCGTCAGCATCAGAAACTCCCTCGCGCTCGGATTCTATATCGCTAACGATCTTAAAATCTTCTATATCGATGTCTTTACTGATCTGGGCAACGCTCTGGGTTTCCGGAACGCCATAAAAAGTATTGATGGCCTTGAGGATCTGCGATTCGGTGCCCATCACCACGTCCACACTTTTGCCGGTCACGCTTTTGATGTCATCAAGAGCAAAAACGTTCATAGGGTCGGAGATCGCCATAGTGATCGTGTCGCCAAGCTTTGAGATAGGGATGATCTTATACTGACGGGCGATCTTTTCGGGAACCACCGTTTTAAGGTTGGGATCGAACTTATATTTGCTCAGATCGATCGACGGGATATGAAGTTCGCGCACCAAAAGGATCATGAGCTCTTTTTCAGAGATCAAGTTGCGGTCGACCAAAGCCTTGGCCAGGCCGACACCCATCTTCTTCTGCCACTCAACGGCATAATCAATGTCCTCCGCTTTAACGTTCGGAAGCTGGGAAATCGCTTTTAATATTCGTTCTCTGACCGTTTCCATCATAAGTTATCAACTATCTCGGCATATTTTTACTGCACAATAAAACTCTTATCCCGTTAAATAAAACTACGTTCACAGCGGCGCGCTATTTAAGCGCTTCATCAGGCGCGGTCACGCGGACAACTTCCTCCAATGTCGTTAATCCCTGACAGGCTTTGATGACCCCGTCCTCGCGCATGGTCGTCATCCCTTCCTGGCGCGACAAATTCTTGAGCTCGATCTCACTGGCATTAAGCAAGATCAAATCCTTGACCCTCGGCGTTAAGACCATGATCTCGGTGATGCCTACGCGGCTGTAATAACCGGTATTGAAACAATGCGCGCACCCTTTGCCGCGGAAAAACTTTCTATCCTTGCCAGGGACAATCTTATTGACGAGCAAACGCTCATAAATAACCTCGGGCACTTCATATTCTTCTTTGCATTTGGGGCAAATCTTGCGCAAAAGCCTCTGGGCAATAATACAGATCAAGGACGATGTGATGAGAAACGGTTCGATGCCCATATTGATCATGCGCGTGATCGACCCGGCCGCGGTCGTGGTATGCAGAGAGCTGACAACCAGATGGCCGGTCAAGGCGGCTTTGACCGCGATGTCCAGCGTTTCACTGTCGCGGACCTCCCCGATCATGATGACATCCGGGTCCTGGCGCAGGATCGAACGCAGCGATGCTGTAAAGGACAAACCCACTTCGGCGCGGATATTGACCTGGTTAAAACCTTTCATCTGATATTCCACCGGGTCCTCGACGGTCACAATGTTCTTCCCGGGGGAATCCACAAATTTCAGGATCGAATACAAGGTCGTCGTCTTACCGCTTCCGGTCGGTCCGCAAGCAAGGATCAGCCCGTGCGGCCGCACGCAGCAATCCTTGAGCCGCTGCAGTGATTTCGGTTCAAACCCAAGCTTGCTCATATCCAGCATCTCAAGATTCTTATCCAAAACGCGCAAGACGACCTTTTCTCCCATCGCCGTCGGGAGAACGCTCACGCGAAAATCAACTTCCTTGCTGTCTGTCACCGTTTTAAAACGGCCGTCCTGCGGAAGCCTGTGTTCGGAGATGTCCAGATTGGAGATGACCTTGATGCGTGAGACGATCGGAAAATGCAGGACCTTGGACATTCTGTCGATCTCGCGCAACATGCCGTCGATGCGGTAACGGATGCGCAGGCTGCTTTCCATCGGCTCAATGAACACGTCACTGGCCTTGGCCACGACCGCCTGCTGAATGATCGTGCTGGTCAGCTTGATGATGGGCGCATCCTGGGTGAGGCTCTCGATCTCGTTTTTGGCCATGCTCTTGGGGCCTTCTTTGACAAGCTCGAGATCTTCCGTGTCCTTGATGTCCTTGATGATCTGTTCGAACGTCGCATTGGAATCCGTCGAATAATACTGACCTATGGCCTTAAGGATATCCTTGGGCCTGCCGACGACAGGATTGATGACAAGCCCGGTCAGGGCCTTCACATTGTCCAACGCGAAAATATCCAGCGGGTCGACCATGGCCAGGGTCAGATGATCGCCGATGCGGGCGATCGGAAGGATCTTGTATTTAACGGCCACGTCCTGGGGGATCAAACTCACAACATCCGGTGGGATCTTCAAACGGGAGATGTTCATCAGCGGCAGGCCCAACCCTTCGCTCAAAAGGTTGGTGAGCTGGTCCTCGGTGATGAAATTAAGCTTAACGAGGATCTTGCTTAATTCTCCGCCGAACTTTTTCTGCTCTTCGATCGCCGCCTCGAGCTGGGCCGAGGTGATGATCTTGTCGCGGATGAGGATTTCCTGGAGACGTTCTTTGAGGGAAGCCATGATTCAAGAACGAAGGGCCGTCCTAAAGGCCAGTATTACTTGCCCGGAGCATAATATTTGTCGATCGAACTGACGATATCGCTGGTCGTTGCCACAAACACCTGCACCATGCAACCGGTGATCAATTCAACGTCCTCGGCCGCCTGAACATTCAACGGATTGGACATGGCGAGCGTCAAACTTTTTCCGATCTTGTCGATCGGGATCAGGCAAAACTGCCGGCACACATTTTCGGGAACGGTTTTAATGACCTCGGGATCGATCTCATAGTTGGCAAGCGGCAGATACGGAAATCCGTATTGCGAGGTCAGCGCTTGGGCGATATTCTCCTCGGTGGCAAATCCCAATTTGACCAAAACCTCGCCGAAAAGTCCACCGTTGGCCTTCTGGTGATCCACGGCCTGCTGAACCTGGGGACGGGTGACAATGCCGCGTTCAACGAGCAATTCACCTAAATGTTTGTTTGTCGTTCTGCGAAAATGCTTCATGAGACAACGCTGTCAAAGTTAAGCGACATTTGATCGCTCTATATATAGATATTTCTCAATAATATTATAAATAACAATTTTGATGCGAACGTACTATAGCGTATCCATCGAGGGTTTGTCAATTTATCCCGGATTTTTCATAAAACCCACATTAAAAGATCGAGCGTTTCTTGCTGAGGTTCAGCAGGAATCCCAGCATGATCGAAAAAACAAGGAACGATGTGCGGCCGTAACTGATCAGGGGCAAGGTGATGCCCACCACCGGGAACATGCCCATGACCATGCCGATATTAATGACCACCTGAAGGGTCAGGATGGTGACGATCCCGATGACAACATACTGGCCGAATTTATCTTTGACGCTCTCGGTGATCTTAAGACCGCAGAATATGATCATCAGATAACAGAACACCACAAAAAGCGATCCAACCAACCCCCATTCTTCCCCGACCACAGAAAAGATGAAATCCGTGTGCCTCTCCGGCAAAAAATTAAGCTGGTTCTGTGACCCCGCAAGCCAGCCTTTACCCCAAAACCCTCCGGAACCGATGGCGATCTTCGATTGGATAATGGTATAACCCGCTCCCATTGGATCGATATTCGGGTTCAAGAAAACCAGCAGACGGTCTTTTTGATAGGGCCGCATGATGTGCCATAAAAACGGCGCCGCCATCAGGCACACGCCCATAAAACCCGCGAATATTTTCTGATCGATGCCGCTGGCAAAAAGCATCACCACAAAAATCCCCATGACCAGGATCGCCGTGCCCAGATCGGGCTGTTTGAAGATCAAAAATGTGGACAGCGCAACCCAAAACAGAGGTACTAAAAGGTCCCACCATAAAGTTTTCATGGAAGATGAGAACGTAAAAGACAATCGCGGACGGCGCTGGCTCAGATAGCGGCCAAGCATGAGGATGATCGTCAGCTTTGTCAGTTCCGACGGTTGAAAGCTGATGCCTGCGACATTGATCCAGCGGGTGGCGCCCAAGGCAGACCTTCCGCCAAAATCCGTCCACAACAAAAGAAGCAGATTAAACCCGTAGAGAATGTAGGCGACATCAAAGAATTTGCGGTAATCCAGGCGGGAAAGGACATACATGAGCGCGACCGCCAGAAACGCGCACCACATTTGGTCATAAAAAATGTCGCGCCCGACCCTGGAATTGTTATAGGAAGCGCTGTAAAGCGTCACCAGCCCAACGGACATGATGAGCAACGTAAAAAGCCAAATGACCTTGGAAATATTCCTGTAACTGACCATAATGGGACCGAAGAATCATGCGGGGATCAAATCGCCGCCGAATGACTTGCTTAACGGAAACAAGCGTTGTTGGTGCATGTCCGGTTGAAGTGCAACAGATAACGGTTCTTGGCGATCCATCCGTAAACCAACGGACCGATGACACCAGAACCAGGGAAATAAAAAATCAATATCGCCGGATAAAGCATCGGCATCAGGAAACATAACCTCCGGAAGACAAAAAACCCTCCATAAAGCCTCTTTTGATCCGGCAGATGAGCGCTTTCCACCTGATGGATCTGGCTTGCGGCCTTTTGCTTGTCCAGCTGCGGATGAAGCGCCGCCAGATCCGGATGCGTTTGAAAATCCACATACTCCACCCTATTGAACAGATCCATCACCTGCAGCTGTCGCACACTCGCACGGCAGAACCCGCAATGACCGTCGTAAATAAGTTTCGGACGTGGGGATAACCCGTGATAGGCGCGGCGGTCCTTCACCCAATTCAAAATATTCTCCGGATTAATGAAAAGCAAAAGCTGCGCCGGGAATAAAAAGAAGAATATCGCGGGAACATCCAGCGTTAGGATCAAAAGGACATGAAAAAGGATGCCCGAATAAATAGCGGAAATGCGCGTCTTTGGATAGAACAACAAAAATCCCAAAGCCAATTCCATGACTACAACAAAAATACCGATGGAATAACATAGCTCTTGCTGAGTCGCTAACCATTCCTTGAGCATAAAATGCTTAACAACTCCCGAGGGTGGAGAGTTCATCAAATAGAAGATCGGATTGCCGGAAATCCAATTGCCCGAGGCTGTGATTTTATAAAGTGCCGTATAAAAGAACGTGCTTGCGATCTGCAGCTGCAGCAATCTCTGCAGAAAAAAAGGCCGCCGCCGCTCGAACGGACTGGGATGCGCCGAGAACAAACTGTCGATGGAAAAATAATCGCCATGATACGGCGTCAGGCACATCAGAAAAAGCGTCACCAAGAGAATATCCCACGACAATGTCCCAATAAAAAACATATTAAGAGCATAAAAATAGTAACAGCATAAGGTCATTACGATACAGCTGACCTGCGAGAAAGCACCCACCAAGAACATCAGACAACTTACACAGAACAGCGCGGCAAAGAACACAATGAGCGGTTCAGGACTTTTCTGTACGAACATCAGAAGATCAGTCGTGAAGAAGTTTCCGTTGAGCTCCTTGAACGCCGTCAGAAAGAAATTATCATCCATGTGAAAGAAAGTCGGGATCACATGAAAACCTGTCGTCAGCGCGGCGAAAATCCTGAAGAAGGACAATCCTATCGACGGACGTTCATCCAGGAACAATCTATTCCAAACCTTGATCACAGAAACTCCTCAAAGATTGCAACATTTCTCTCATTTTTCTGTCGGCCATCGACCATCTTCCATCAGCCATTTCATTCACATTGATACGCCACATATCTAATTTGTTTGAACGGCTGTTCCGAGACGGACGGATACTGGACATAGGTCACAACGAAACCTTTAAAATAAGGCAATTTGCGATATAAAAACGCGCATGCCTGCCGGCGGTTTTCCGGTGATATAAAAGCAAACAACGCGCCGCGGCGGATATTGTCGTAACCGATCGGCCTTGTCTCCAATATATCATGCGGATCGATCAGCTGCGGCTGGCCGTCCGGATTGATACCATAGATCTCAACACTTGAGGCTGAATTTCCGACGTTAAAGAACATGATCCATCCGGCCGGAGGGAAAAGGAATTTGATCTTGGGAAGTTCC
>CAZLRE010000070.1:0-8151 GCA_964561885.1 uncultured Planctomycetales bacterium
CGTCTCATATCAAGCTCCTGAAGGGCCACAATATCTGGCTCATAGCGCCCGATCACCCGCGCGATCCTCTGCGGGGAAATCCTGCCGTCCATTCCAATGCAGCTATGAACATTATAGGTCATCAGACGGATTGACTTCAGAGTATTTTTCCTCCTCGATAATGACGCTTTCTCCTTCCTAAGGAATTCGAGAGCCATTTCGCGCAGGTCCATAGGTCTTAAAAATCTCTGGTCCGGCTCCGGCGTTTTGACATGCGCCGGAAGAAGCGCAAAGGCGTTCGTTTCCATGTTCCCCGGGCCTGCGTGCGCGCCGTTCTCAAAGGGGAAACTCAAAGGCGTTTGGTCCTTGCGCCATCCGGAGATCGTCAAAGTCCCTGCGTTGGGATGATGGCACAGGCTGGTCAGGTCTTTAACAACTTCATCAAAGAATGGATGGGCGCGATCAATGATCCGGCCAGCATCTTGGGGTAAAATAAATTCCCCGTCCTGGTTAAACGCCCTGGCTTTGCCGTTTTCCTCAGCCATGAGGATAAGCGGGATCTTGGCCTCGCGGACTAACTCCCTGGCAAAACCAATGATATCTTTCCTGCTTATGTTATTGAGAACATAAATACCGCCCAAAGGCCCCATGGCGGTGACGATAAGCTCCGGATGCGGTTTGGGTAGTTCGTGATGACTTAAAGGGAATATCCTCTCGATGAAACGGCTGATATATTTGGCCCTATGACCCTGGATGCCCCGAAATCGGGTTAATATTCGGTGAGAACGTTTTTGCGGTCCTGAAAATATATTCTCAAACATCCTCTGGTAAACTTTTGCAACTGCCTCTTCGATCGGTTGTTTGTAAAATGTCACATAAGGAATGGTCTCCTGCTGGCCATGGTCGGAATAGACCCAAACATCATAATGGCGCTTGCCGGAACGGATGGCTGCGGTATATATCCGTTGGATCGACCTGTCTATGCCCTTGAGGACCCAATGGGCATTGCGTGACGAGGGTCTTCGGCGATGGGCCTGCTCATCATAGCCGATATAATTCAAATGGATGATGGGTAGCCCTCGGGCAATATCCATCAGCGCACCGACCGTTATCAATTCCCGCAGCAATAGGCCGAGAAATACCCGCAAATAAACGAACTTGAGCTCAACAATGAGATCTTCTTTTCTGAGCAGACCGTGGACACAATCGGCCACAGCCAAAGCGGTCTCCCACAGGAAAAGGATCCCCATGCGCAGCACCGCACCAAAATGCGTCAGAAAAAGAAGAATGAAATTAAATATATTCACATCCTTCCACACATGTCCCCACCCCAATGACCCCGCGCAAAAATGAGTTTCTTTGGCCCCTCCGGCATAAATATTGGAATACGAACTGCCGCCGCTTAAAAGCGCCTGACCCTGCACGGCGAGGCGTGATTCCATTTCACGGACCGCATCCCCGTCGAACATCCGAAAGACCTTCTGCGTTTGCCGGTCGAAAAAGAAGAACGAAGGCACCGCCTGCTTGATCCCGTAAAATAATTCTCCCTGAACAGCGGGCGTTGTCGAAGGAAGACCGGAATAAAACGCATGAAGCCGATAATGTTCACGGTTCAATAACTTCTTTAAGAACGGCATTTCATTACGCTCAAGCGCGGCCTCCAATTCCTCCCGTGAGAAACCATCGATCTGGACCATGACCAGTCCGGGGTCATGGCTGGGCCCAGGGACTTTGTGAAGATTAAGCCATTTAACGCTCAAGTCCCATGGGTCGAACCGTTGTCGCAAGGAAGAAAACATAGACGCCTCTATTATCTCGAGAACGTTCCTTCATGCATGGCAGCCTCGCTGGCTTCCATTAAATTCTTGAACAGTTCCCATTCCGCTTTCATCCGTTCTCTTAAATGGGTCCAGGCATTATCTGCGGTCTCATCGTTAGACATTTCCTGATGCCGCAGACGCTCATAAACCATCATCATTGCGGCAGCACACGCGGTCTTGGAAAACCTTTGGGCTGTCTGCCGGGCCTTATGACTCATCACATTCTTCCGGTCCTGCCCTGATGACCTATACCAGCTAAGGGCCTGAACAAATTCTCTTTCATCGGCCTCTTCGACCAGCCGTCCGTTGACAAAATCCTCAACCACATCTCTGACCCCTGTCGCGTCCAACGCAACGACCGGTACACCGGCGGCCATGGCTTCCACCAAAACCATTCCCTGGGTCTCACTGACCGATGAGAACGCAAACACATCCATCGCATAATACGCATCGACAAGGTCCTGGTCATACAGAACACCGGTCAAATGCAAACGGTCCCTCACACCGGCCGATCTAAAAGCCTTATCAAGCATGGATTCCGAAGGGCCGCCTCCGGCGATAAGAGCATGGACCTTCGGGTCGGCTTTAAGGCACCGGATCAGACAATGCGCCAGAAAATCCAGGTTCTTCTCCGGTGCTAAGCGGCCGACATAACCGATCACAAACGCGTTCTCAGGGATCCGGTGGCGTTGCCGGAACCATACTTTGTCTGAACGACAAAATTGCGGCAGATCAACGCCTGATGGGATAAC
Organism: uncultured Planctomycetales bacterium; assembly: GCA_964561885.1. Classification (GTDB taxonomy): domain Bacteria; phylum Omnitrophota; class Gorgyraeia; order Zapsychrales; family Fredricksoniimonadaceae; genus JAGNTT01. Next base: position 2,552 of record CAZLRE010000070.1, read on the forward strand.
CGCAATGGGCGCCTTAACCCCGCGGTCGATCAAAAGATTACGCACACTGTAGCTCGGCGCAATGACCTGATGCGCTAAATTGGCATATCCGGCCGCCAGTTCAATGACGAAGCGTCTGGCCGTATCATTCTTCACCGGCAAATAATGAACGTATTTCTCGAACATGATGTGATAGGTAAAAACCAAAGGGATATGGTATTGCCGGCTCATGCGCAAGGCCAGATCGCCGAGAAAGAAAGGATGATGACTATGAATGATATCGGGAGAGAACTCTTTGTGCAATTTTGGGATCAACCCGGGCAGGGGGACATTGACGGAGAATTCCGTATGATAAAACTTTTTGATCGCAGGCACCCTGATGACGTATTGTTCGTCACAGGCCTCGCCTTCCCATTCAGGTGCGGCGATCATGACTTCGTGCCCAGATCGCCTGAACTCATGACTGAAGGACTGGATGGACCGCTCGATCCCTCCAACAAAAGGAAAATAACTGTTTGTCATCATGAGTATCTTCATGGGAACCTTCCCTAGGAAAACTGATAATAGTTCTCCCCTTTCGGGATCTTGACAGATGAAAAACCCGGTAAAGCAATTTCAATATCAGGAGGATCATTAAACCAATGGGCCTTCCACTCGATCAATGGATGCTCGGGGTGCGGCCTGATATGAATATCAATGCTCCCGAAGATCGTCGGCGCAGGGCCGAATGAAATCTCTCTTTGTTGAGCAAGCCAGCGCGCGGGGATACCGGAACACAAAACCAGCCGGTCTGATTCCTCCCTCACAAAACAATTGCGCAGCATTAATACCCATTCCGCGGCGGCCCACACATGCTGCCCGTCCCCCATACAGCCCCCTTTGGTGCCGGGATGGATAGCCTCCGGCCATTGACCCGTCGGTGTTGCCAAGTGCGCAACGGCATTCATCAGGTCCAGATAACGGGGGTCGCCGACCCTTAACAAAACCTGGGCCATATGCAAAGTCAGATAAGGATTAATACCTGAGTGGGTCATGTCGTGAAAGAACCCGTGTTCAATGGTGCAGTGATCCAAAAGATATCGGACCGTTTCCAACAGACGATGATCCCGCGGACCAAAAAGCTGAAGCGGATAACCCGCCGCCAGTGAACCGATAGCCCCTGAATCCATTCTTCGATATGGTGCGGCCGGCATGGCAAATGACTTCAAGCGGTCGTGGACATGGTGCAGGCTTTCTTCGATGCATTCTGATAATTGCCCGGCTTCCCGGATAAAATGAGCGGCGCGTTTCTTATTCCCATATAAATCCTCCAGATAACCTGCCGCATTGAGCCCGGCGACTCCCCAGAAATCATCCCAGTAATAATAATCATTCGGCCCTAAATGCTCGGCGCTGAATCCCGCCGGAAGAAGCCCGGCATGGGCAGACTTAGGCTTATCCGGCAGCCGTTTGCGGGAGATCCAGAGCCCTCCTCGATCGATACTTTTTAAAATAGCGTCGCTTGGACGTGTCGCGGTCATCTCGCAAAAACGCCGTATGATCCAAAGCGCCTCTCCGTTGGAATCCCATTCCCCCTGCTGGGAAAGAAAATAACCTGAGGAGTTCTGGCGATCAGGAAAACATTCCAGGACATCCTTCGCCCTTTGCGTCAGACCGGCGCAGAGCATGGCATAAACAATGAATGCCGCATCCCTGAACCAAAACCTACGATAGGTATACGGCCCCGGATAAACTTCCTTCGGGGAATGAACGATGATGGTCTTTAATGCCGCGTCATAAAGGAACTGATAGAGATCATCCGGGACTTGGGCCGCGCAATGTCCCTTGAGATGATGATGCCAGTTGACCTTTGAGGGGACAATATGCGCGGCAGTGTCCTCCGTCGACATCAAAGGCACATGGATCGTGACGTGCCGGGCATGACCCGGATTGATCCGAAACAGCGCCGCGGCGCTGGCCATACCCACCTGGCAATTAACACTTGATTTATCTTCCAGGGACGGCAGACGGCTGTACACATCTCCGTGCCGATAATAAGAGAACTCATACTGATCGGCGGGTTTGTCAAAAAGAACGCAGCGCTTCTTGTCGACTTTCCAGCCTCTGCGGTCATCTAACAGTTCTATCTCATGAATGAAACTGACACCTTCGGGGTTGTAAGGCCGAAGCGAGACCACAAGCCAGGCCGGAGCATCGGACAAGCCGGTCAGCTGGATCTCACACAACGGAGATCTGACATCGCCGGCCCCGAAAACCTTGCTTGTCAGGTTCAGTCCTCCCAAGCTCGATACGGTCAGCACTTCCAGTTCATTCTTGACCAAAAGCTCCTGTCGCACAGATGGAAGCCTCGACGGGATAAGCGGACCGTTGTGTCCGCCGATGATCCAGGCATCAATCGACCAGCCGTCATAGAACGGCGTCACCAGTCCGCGCGGGTCAACGATCGGCAATTCATCCACGCCCGGAATGCCTATGGCTGTCCAATTGCGGTGCGTCAGATTGATCTGTGTCAGAGAGAACGCCCGGGGAACGAACGACTTATCCATCGGATCGAACTGCTTCTCGACCCAGTACGGCCAAACCCAATCGAGATTGTGCTGGATCGCCTGGCTGTTCATCAGACCGCGGGCCTGCATCACGACCCCTTCTCTTAACAATTCCTGGGGCGCCATGACATCCGAAGGCTGGGCAAAATTCTGGAACTTGGCCAGCATGTCCACAGGGTCAATGAACCCCTGCTGTCTGGCAAATTTTCTGATGATGAACCTCCAGGGCAGCCACTTAAGCCACATGGGATCCTTTCTTTCTAAGTTGCGATCGATAATCGGCATCACAGCCGGCACAACACTCATGGACCTTGTTCTCCGGTCCGTCCTGATGCGCTTTCTGATAATCAAAGTTCGTTTTATTCTGGTTCAACGTGAATATCTTTTCTTTATGAGAATTTTTTCTGGCTGGTTTTTGTTTCATCTGAACCTCCCCAACGATCGCTTTTGTTTTTCGTCACAGTCCTGACCACCTGGTCGATAGCCAGAAATTTTATCCATGTTGATTCCTTAAACACAAAGATCATCATGACCGCAGCTGCGGTTATTTCAAAGGCCCCCAAAACAAGTGCTGCGATCCATTTCGTCTGCGCGCTCCAAGGGGAATACGCAAACAATGCCGCATGCACAAGGATCAACCCGCAGACAAAGACCGCCAAGGCGATCAAAATGAATAAAACAGCAAGGGCCAAGAACCTTATTTTCTTAATGCCGATAATGTAGGTCTTGGCCGCATTGATCTTGAAGATCGCCATTTTTCTTTGATAACTTCCGGTTAAACCGGCAACCATAAAGAGCGAAAGCAGTTTTTTTGTCATCCTCTGGATCGACATGGCGATCTCCATCTTTTTATTTGCGTTTTGATCCCATCAAATACCCCACTAAAAGGGCGACCGCCGCTGTTCCTGCAACATACGGCCACGGATCTTTGCGCACATTGGCATCCACCCTTGCGGTAGTTTCCATGATCTTCTTTTCTCCGTCGACGATGACATCCTGCGCCATGCTTTTGACTTTTTGTGCTTCATGGGACATGGCTTCCCGAATATGGGAATATTTATCCGTCAGGATGTTCTGCAATTCCCCTTTCTTTTCACGTGCTGCTTCATTAAGCAGCTCAAGGGCCTCATTTAACTTGCTTCGGCTAGATCTGGACTGATCTTCGGGCATAACCATAACGGCCTCCTTTTTTGAAACAAACGAAAAATACATCTCGTTTATTTATGAATATGTTGTTCACATCCGGGATGGATAACCTACAGTTACGAAAAGCTGCCTGTGTGGGCCAAAGAGTTGCTCGGAATGGGGGGGCAATAGCGGGAATGGATCTTTTTAAGCGCTTCGATCAAATGGCTGGCCTCCTTTTTATTCAAGCTTCGCAGATCACGTTCATGAAAGAATTTATGGATAAAGTGATCCAGGTGCTGGGAATCCCACCCCATTTCTTTGGCTAAATGCTCAATGAACCATTCCTGCCGCAGGGTCATGCCGTTCGGATTTGCCCGGTAATAGCGGCTGCGGACAAATACATTCATCAAACGGCGGAACATCTTTTCGTTGAGATCCCTGGCGGAAGAAACACCGACCGCCTCATACATCATCCGGCGGTAATCAACATCACTTAACTGAAGCTGTTTTTTCATCAGATGAACCACAGCCAGTTTTTGTTGAGATATTTTAGCCATAATCACCTGCCGATTAAGCAATTGCCTGACAAAACAACTCCCCATCAAAGTTGCAGACTATGAGCTGGTGACACCGTAAAATCAAGGACCACAGGATGGACCAGGCGGTCAAAGTCCCTGTATTTCATCTTGATGACCTGGTGATGATTGCCGGCGTTGAAGGCGATTTCATCGTCCTCGGTCAGGGATTTTGACACATAGACATTGATCCCGTACAAGTTGCCGAACGGCGGCATGGCTCCCACTTCGCAATCTGGAAATATTTCACGGAATTCATCCTCGTTGGCCAGGCGCACATCGTGGGTATCGCAAAACTCTTTAAAGAACTCCAGGTTCACTTTCTCAGACCCCGGAAGGACCAGCATCACCGGCTGGTCTTCAACGATAAGAATGATGGTCTTGGCGATATTACGGCCGGAAATATGAGTGTACTGCGCCACTTCGAGAGCGGAAAATGCCGGAGAATGGTCCATCACAACATAACGGACATCGTGGGTGTCCAGATAAATTCTTAATCGTCGTATTGGCATATTAACCCCCTGCTTAAAATATTTCCTTAAAAATGGTCTCCTCGGGCTTAACTGGCTTCTTGCGAAGCGCTGTTACCTGTTCGAGTACGGGCAGCGTCCGCCCAAGGAGACCCTGAACAACACAACTACTTAACCTCGACCTTGATCTGCTTCGGCACAGCCCCTTCCTTCTTCGGAAGGACGATCTCTAACACACCATCTTTGTAACTCGCATTGACTTTTACGGCGTCGACGCTTACCGGCAGACCGAATGTCCGATGAAAAGATCCGTAATAACGTTCACATCTAACGACATCTTTGTCTTTGATCTCTTTTTCTTCCCTCTTCTCCCCCTTGATCGTGAGCATGTCATTTTCCACATTCACTTCAATGTCCTCACGCTTCATGCCCGGGAGATCGGCCTTCACCCTGATCTGGCCCTTTTCATCGACGATGTCCACCGCTGGCGCCCACATCTTTGCATCATGACCAACCCGATGCAGTTTCAGGTCGAACAACCTGTTCATCTCTCTTTGAAAATCCTCAAGATTGTCAAAGAGATCCACCCCTGTGTCGCGTGCTTTCCACGGTATTAATCCCATAGCTGCCTCCTTTCGGAAGAATCAATTCAGACAGTGATATTCAACTTGTTCTTTCTTAACAAAGGTCAGACCTTTTTCGGATAGGAACAAGAATTTCTCACCGACCATATTGATCACGCGCACAAAATTCTCGCGGATAAGCCATCCCAAGGCCATATCAACCATCCGTAAAGGATGGTCGACCATGATCTCGATCTCCAGCAGCCTCATGGGCCGTTTGGACCTTTCCATCATTTGGATGATCTCCTTCTGCAATCACGGTTAATAAATGCTGACTCC
>CAZLRE010000071.1:0-8135 GCA_964561885.1 uncultured Planctomycetales bacterium
GGATCGATCCCCGGCGGCAATTCGTCCTTCACTTCCTGTATGCGTTCATTGATGAGCTGCCGGGCAAAGTAAATATCGGTTGCGTCCTTAAAAATGACCGTGACCTGCGAAAGTCCGTAACGCGACAAAGACCGCGTTTGTTCCAGACCGGGCAAACCAGCCATGACCGTCTCGATCGGAAAAGTGATGCGCTGTTCGACCTCCAAAGGTGAGAAACCGGCCGCCTCGGTATTGATCTGGACCTGAACATTGGTGATGTCAGGAACAGCATCGATGGGAAGGCGCTGAAAATTAAAGACACCGAGCGCGCCCAACAATAATGCCGCCAACAGAACGAAATATCGATGATGAATGGAAAACCTGATGATCTTATCGAGCATGCTTATTCTCCCGATGATTGAAATATTCATTAATGATCATGCGCGTGCTCCATCTCGCCTTCCAAAATTTTCGATTTAAGGATAAAGGCCCCGTTAACAACGACCTGTTCTCCTTTTTTAAGATCTCCAAAGACCGCGGCCTCTTTGGATGTTCTTGATTTAACTTCAACCGCACGCTTTTCAAAAGTTTCGGCGTCCGTCCGAACAAAAACAACATCTTCGCCTTCAACATTCTGAACAGCATCCGAAGGCACGGTTAAATAGGACGCCTCATCGACAACCTCGATCTCTGCCCGGAGGGACATGCCCAGTTTTAACAATTGCTCAGGGTTATCAACAAAGGCCTTGATCCGTGTGGTAAAGGTCGATTCATCGACCCGCGGCGAGATAAAAACGATCTTGGCCGAAAACGAACGATCCGGGAATGCTATCGGATAAACGTTCATTTTTTGGCCAGACTGAACATGGGCCAGATCTTTCTCATAAACATCAAAATTGGCGGGAAGGCGTGTCATATCCGCGATGGTATATAGCGCGTTTGTGCCATCAACATGATCACCTTTCTTGATGAATTCCGCGATGATAGTGCCGGAAACCGGCGCTTTGACCTCAAAAACATCTTCACTGTTCTTAACGGACACACCGCATAAGCGGTCCCCTTCTTCAACCGGCTGTCCGAGCGTGACGTAACATTCAGCCACCTGCCCGGCGGTTTCGGAATGCACATGGGTGACATTCTCAACATCCTGGGCGATCCGCCCGTTGACTAAAACTTTCTGCACAAAGGGTTCTGATTCGATCGGCTTGACTTCAATACCCCCAAGCTTTTGCGATCCCAGGGACAATTTGATCACACCCTCATCATGGGATTCCTCACCATGATCATGACCATGTTCGTCTTTCTCTGTCTTTGCCGCCGGAGAATGAGTGTCTTCGTGATCATGCCCCTTGTGCTCATCATGTTCATCGTGATGTTCATCTTCTGGCTCATGCTCGTCCTCATGCTTATGCCCGTCAGAAGCGATGACTTTCGTTGTCCCATAAGAAATGATCGCGGCAATACCCAGGACCGTGACCAAAACGATAAAAAACATTTTAAAATTTTTCATCTAAAAAATCCTCCTGTCGTAATGACTGCGATAAATACACTTCCAGCTGGCTGATACTTCGGCTCAAATTAAATAATGCCTGATAATAACTCACCTTCGTCTGGGTCGATGTCCGCATCTGATCTAGATAATTAAGAAAATCGATCTTCCCTTCGCTATAACGCAAATTCGCCAAACGCAACAGCTCATCAGCTTCTTCCAGCGATCTTTTGGCAATATCCATCTGTTTGTGATGAAGGTCCGCCTGCAGATAAGCTTCATACAACTCCAGCGAAGCTTGAGCATAGGCGGATTTTGTTCTCTGCTGTTGGATCCGCGACTGCGCTTTGGCTTTCTTGACCTCTCCCTGATTCAAATTCCACAGAGGGATGCTGACGCCGACTAATAACGCATGATCATCGCGATCTTCCTCATCAATGCGCTTAAATCCGAGATAATACGAAGGCAGCCGGTTTAAGTGTTCTTTCAACAGATTCTTCTTTTGAATATCACTTTGGAGATCCGCGATCTTAATATCCGGTCTGTTCTCAAATCCGATCGACTTGATCTCTTCCCATGTCAGGGAAAGCTCTTCTTCCTTTAATTCCTCCTGGATCTCAATATCCGTTTCAAGGGAACGCCCTAATAACAAATTAAGCCGCGCTTTGTCTGTCTGCAATTCCTTCTGAACGCTTAAGAATTCATTCTCGGCTTTTAATAATTCAATTTTGGCGCGCTGAAAATCGTTCTTGAGCGTCTGGCCGGAATTGTAGCGCAATTGAACACGACTGAAGAACTGACGCATGGCCTCCAGGGTATGAGAAGCCAACTCCATTTCTTTTTTATGAAGGATCATTTCAGAGTATGTCTGCCGGATGTTCAAATAAACATCCATCCAGACGGCTCGCACTTGCTCTTCCTTGATCTTGACCTCATTGGACGCGATCTTGCTTTTAAGGAAGCGGGCGCCTAACGGATCGAACGGCTGTTTGATCTCAAAACTCTCCAGACGCACATCCCTGTCCCCGTTGTCACCTTTCTTAAACCCGCCGAACTCAAGTTCAGCCTCGGGATTTTGCAACGTGCGGGAAGTGATGAGATCCCCACGGGCATACTCCACCCCCTGGCGGGCCTCGACCATTTGGGGATTATGGTCAAAGGCGATCGTAAGCGTTTCTTCAAAGTCCAAACGATCGATTTGCGCTGATCGAACGTAAGGACAAATCAACAATACACTCGCACACACTATTAGAATCAGATAATTTTTACCCATAACAACAGACCCCTAGACACAGTTTTCCCTAAATTAAACCTGAACGGTTTGCGATGAATTAGGAGATCTGGATCGGAGGCCGTTTTAAACGGGTGATGATGGGATCCTGGTAGGAAAATTCGTAGCGGACCTTAAAATCGGAGACTTGAAAAACTTCCTTTGGAACAACCACTTCGGATGCGACCACATGAAAGCACGCATGACAGGTGAAGGTGCAATCATGATGGACCGGTTCGGAATCCACATGATCGCCGCAGAACGCTTCCTGGGGAACAAATGACACCATAAGCGCTAACAGCAAAAATATCGCGAAAATTTTCCTAAACATGATGGATAATTTATCTTTGCGATGAACACTTGTCAAGCAACAATCTCGGTTCGAATAAATAATTCATCATTGGCACACAAAAACTTCTTCGTGGCACTCGCCGCACTCTTTGATCTTGTGATGGCTCATCAATTCGTTCCAATGCTTTTTGCGGTGGGGCGTCAAGACCCCTGTCCCCCGGCAGAACGGGCACACATGATCGAGCGCGGCAAGGATCGAGGAACGGATGAACTCCGAACGGTTCTCGATCCCCCTCATGGCTTTTTTAAGCGACTTATCGATCTTGAATGTGATGACCTCGACATCCTTTTCTTTGACCTTCTTCATTATTTACCTCCGTAGATTTTTAATGACCCAGGAGACAGCGAACAAGACCGTTGAGACGAACACGATCGCGGCCCCTGAGGATAAACCGAAATAATAAGAAAGATAAATGCCCGCAATACCCGAGACAACGGCGATCGCAACAGCGATTACGACCATAGTCTTTAAGCGGTCGGTCCAAAGCCGCGCGGTGGCGGCAGGCGCGATCAAAAGCGCGTTGGTGAGAACCGTTCCGACGGCCTGAACGCCGGCGACAACGGTCAGCGACAATAAGATCAAAAGCGCATAGCGCATCCGTGTCAGCGGTATACCGATCGTCTTGGCATAGTCTGGATCCACCGAGAATATTTCGATCTCTTTATAGAACAACGCGAGAATACCAAGAACAACGACCATGATCGCGCCGATCAGGATCACATCACCGGTTGAAACGCCGAGAATATTGCCAAAGAGCATGGAGGACAAATCGCGGAACGATCTGGTGTTGCTCATAAGCAGGATCCCGAAGGCGAACATGGCCGTCGGCATAAGCCCGATGGCGGTATCCTCATAAACCTCTTTATTGCGGGAGATCAATCCGATGCCAAGCGCAGTCAATAGAGTTGCCGCGGCCGCGCCTAGAAAAAGATTTGTTCCGGTCAAATAAGCGATGACCAATCCCGGCAGAGCGCTGTGGGTTAATGCATGTCCAATATTGGACATCTTGCGCAACACAACATACACGCCTAAGACCGCGCAGGTAACGCCGATCATCAAAGCCGCCCCGAGCCCCGCGCGGATAAACCCATATTCAAACGGTTCCAGAAGCCAATGCATCATTTCTTGCCTATCTTCATGCCGACAAAACTGCCCGCGGCTGCAGTGACCTGCCGGCCCTCACTTAAATAGACCGCGCCGTCATACTCAGTGGACAGACGGTCGATAAAATGGGTTGCGACTAAAACCGTCTTTCCGCTCTTGCGAAGATCATTGAGCACGTGTTTGACGATCTCGCGCGTCTGAACATCGATGGCATTTAAAGGTTCATCCAATAAAAACAATTCCGCATCTTGAGCGACCGCGCGCGCCAAAAGCACCCGCTGCTGCTGGCCTCCGGAAAGCTGACTGATCTGCCTCTGAGCCAATGCAGTAATGTCCAGCTCTTCCATGGCCGCATCAACGATCATGCCGTCTTCTTTGGACGGGAAACGCAGCCAGCCCATGTGCACATAACGCCCGCTCATGACAAGCCGGCGCACGTTGATTGGAAACTGCCAGTCGATCTCACTGCGCTGCGGAAGATAAACAACACGGTTATGACAATGGCCGATGGGATGGCCGAAGATGCGCATCTCACCGGAACGGATGGGCAATAATCCGGCAGCGGTCTTAAGCAGTGTGGACTTTCCTGCGCCGTTATGGCCGACCAAAGCAATGCACGTTCCCGCAGGAACCGCGATATTGATGCCGGCAAGCGCGGTTCTGGGATCTCCGGGATAACCTGTTGAGAGATCCCATGTCTCTACCGCAAGGGCATCATGGCTGGGGACGGCGTGTTTGTGCCCGCAATAAGGAAAGCTGATCTTGCCTGTCATTTCAAAGCCTCAACGATGGTTTTGACATTGTGCGTCATCATCTTCACATAATCTTCTCCCTCGCTGCCGGGCTCGCCCAGAGCGTCGGAATACAACGGCGGCGCGACACGCGCGCCAGTCTCACGAGCAATGGCTTGGGCAGTTTGGGGATTGGACACATTCTCGACAAAGATCGCCGGAACTCCGGAGGACTTTATCTTTTCGGTCAACTGCGCGATCTTCGCGGCCGACGGGTCCGCCGCTTCGGTGGTGGCCGAGTCCACGACCGCGCCGATGATCTGAAATCCGTAGCGCCGGGCAAAATATCCGAATGTGTCATGAGAAGTCACAAGCTTGCGGCGTTCCTTATCCAGACTTGCGATCTGCTGAAATATCCAATCTTGCAGATCAGCGAGCTGCTTTAAATAAGCCTCGGCATGATCACGATATTGCCCGGCATGCTCCGGGTCCGCCTTCATAAGCGCGTCACGGATCAACTCAACCATGATGATGGCGTTGCCGACATCATGCCAGACATGGGGGTCGACCTCGATCTCATCATGATCTGGGTCACTGCCGTGGATCAGTATGAGGCCTCCCGTCACGCGGTAACGCTGAGCTTTAGATTCTGAGGACAGATATAACTGATCAAGCCACGGCTCAAGATTCAATCCGAATTCAAAGATAACATCCGCATTCTTAAGCGCCACGCCGTCTTTGGGGGACGGCTCGAACGTATGCGGATCACCGTTAGGTCCGACCAAAACCGTCTGGCTGATCAGATCCCCTCCAACGTTACGGACATAGTCCCCGATAATGCTGCTGGTTGAAACTATATTGAGCTCTTTAGCCTCAATCGCAGGCGCGAGGAACATCGACATCAACGACACAAAGCCCAAAGATAAAACGACGACATGATTCAACATACAAAACCCCTTTAAAAATCGCACGATTTTTGCCTTAAATTCAGCCGGTATGGTAATACTTAATATTACACATTATAAACAAAAAATCCCGGACGTCAAATCGAATTTTACGGCCGGGATAAAACGGGCTCTCTCTAAATAGCCTTAAAGGAAATCCGGTTAAAAACTTTTCTTATATTTGATCATCACATCCATCCCGCCGTCCTTGGACTGGGCATCGGTCGGGCTGTCGGTTGCGGTTGAGGCGTCCGTGACCTTTTTATCAACGCCGAGGGTGATGCTATCCGCCACCTGGACCTCACCGCCGACGCTGCGGGTGACATCGGCAGTGTCGCCAGTTGTGGCGCGGGTCTCCTGAAGATTGATGCCGACCTTCAATTGGTTGGTCACCCGGCGCTTGATGCCGAGCCACCTGAGATTGTCCTGCATGTTGACCGCAAAATCGGTCACACCCACGGCGTTGGGAGAAACACCCTCGGAAGAAAACGTGAAATAATCGATAAATTCCCGGTCGGATCCGGAGAATATCCGTTCATTTGATGGGCCGCCTTGCGGCACCACCAGTTCCTGACCGGTCGCGAGCATGACCATCAGCATATTCTTTGGCTTGGGCGGATTAGAGGTGACGTTCAATTCGGGTTTGAGCTTAGTGCCTTTAAGAGAGATATTGATAAGCGTCTGATTTACCTTTGAGGAACCCGCAATGTCCAGACCGGGATTCTTGAAGGGCCCATTGAATATAAGCCTGCTTGGACTAAGTTCGATCTTAGTCAGACGGGACGTCACAAGCCCTGACGGCACCGTAAGTTCACCGTTCCACAGCAAACTGTCTGGGCCGCGGCTTACTGTGTATTGAAAAGACGCCGGCAGCTGGGCCAGCGAAAATCCGAGATAACGAAAATCTTCCAGAAGGAATTCGCCTCGTAAAACCGGCTGAGTGAACGGCCCGCGTATGGTCATGGATGCTTTACTGGCGGTTCCCTGCAGATTATGGAGACTCAGCTGGTTTTTGACGACGGTGACGATCTCGCGGACATCAATAATACCGCAATACGCATTGAAGTTCATTTCTCCGTTCTGAAAAACCCCGTAAAACCCGATCGGATCGGACAGCGGGAATTTGATCCTGCCGTTGCGGACTTTGATGATCATGTTTTCGATATTAAAACCGGGCATCATCACATCCAGGTGCTGGATCAGGACCAGATTGCGGACCATGAAACGGTCCAGGTCGGCGATCCTCACATTGGACAGCCGTATCCCGTCGGCAAGCGTGCCTTCCATAGCGCGGTATTTGAACGATTGCGCGCCCAGATAGCGTTTACCCAGAAAATCAAAGAACCATTTAGCGCCCTGAGTTGTGTGGGTCAGATAATAATAACCGCAGGTCACAACGATCATAAAACTGATGAGCGCGATCACAAAAACAGATGATATGGTGCGAAAAACCGATCTAACGATCATTTGCTCTTTCTATAGATATCTCGGCGCAGCGGCGGGCAGATTACAACCACTTTTTCCTTTTGAAATACAAAACCATGGTCAGGGCCAATATCAACATGACAAAAAGGACCTCGAAGTAACCGTTCTTCCATTCCAATTCCGGCATGTACTTAAAGTTCATCCCATAGATGCCGGTGATGAAGGTCAGCGGAATAAAGATGGTGGAGATGACGGTCAACACCTTCATGATCTCGTTCATCTTTAAGTTGATGCTGGATATGTAAATGTCGTGCAGGCCCGAAAGGATGTCGCGGAACGATTCGACCGTGTCCATGACACTGATGACGTGATCATGAAGGTCGCGCAAATAGATCTCGGTCGTCTTGTTGATCAGCTTTGAATCCGCCCTTTGCAGCGCAGCCACCAACTCACGCACCGGCGAGATCTGTTTACGCAGCATGATGAGATCCCTTTTGAGATGATGGATCTCCGACGAATTGACACTGCCCGCGGATGCCATGAGCTTTTCTTCAACAAGCGCGATATCCTCTTCCATTTTCTCCAGGACCAGGAAATAATTATCAATGATCGTGTCCAAAATCACATAGGCCAAGTAATCGGCCCCCATCTTGCGCACGCGCCCCTTGCCTGTCCGGATACGGTCGCGGATATTATCGAACGCGTCGCCCCCCTCTTTTTCCTGAAAAGAAAGAACGTAGTTGGAACCGATGACCAGGCTGATCTGCTCAGAGATAACATCCCTTGATTGCGGATCCATATAAAGCATCCTGAGCACCACAAAGATGTACTCGCCATAATC
>CAZLRE010000072.1:0-7971 GCA_964561885.1 uncultured Planctomycetales bacterium
GAACCGACGGTGTCCAAACGCGCCGAGATCGATGAACAGATCAAACGCGAGAAGGAATTGATCAGGGGTGATATCAAAATACTTTCTTACAAAGGCAAGATCGCCAAAGAGAAAGAAGTCCTGAAACCGTATTTCTCTGACGTCGTTCCCAAGGACGAAGATGTGATGTCCGAATTTCTTGGAAAACTCGACACCTTTGCCGCTGAATCAGGATTGACGGTCCAGAAAAACAACCGTTCCAGTGACCAGGTTCAAGACGCCGACAATGCGGGGAAGGCCAAGGACATTCTGGTTTATAAGGCTGATTTTGAGTGTTCCGGAAATCTGGAAGATGTTGCCAAGCTGATCTACCGCATCGAAACCTCGAAAGAATTCTTTAAGATCCTTAAGATCAATCTCGCCATGAGAAAGACAGGCGACGTCGAGGAGATCAGGGCCGTGATGACGGTAGCCAAATATATCGTTCCTTCCGAAAGAGCGCTTTTAGCCTCCGGGTCCGTCGCAAACCCAAACACACTGCGTTAAGATAAACGAACGTGCCTAGCTCAGATTCGCCATGGCCCTTAATCCTTCCAGAGTTTTTGTTCTGTGCCTATTGATGTGGTATGCATCGACGGGTACTCCCGCATTTAGCCAGTCCATTAAAGACCTTTTTGATGAAGCCGCCCAGGCCTTCCATGCCGGAAGATACGAACAGGCGATCGCCAATTATGAACGCATCATTGAGATGGAGCCTAATTTCGCCCCGGCGTACAATGCCTTGGGTTTGGCGCTGAAGATCCAGGGGGCCTCTAACGATGAGGTGAGTTTTTATTTCAAGAAGGCCATGGAGCTTGATCCGAATTTTCTTCCATCTTATGACAATCTTGGGAAACTGTATTATTCCCTTGGGGACATGGATGCGGCGGAGACATATTTCAACAAAGGGTTGGTGATCGATCCTGATAACGAAAGCATGACCCTTTCGATGGGATGGATCTACCTCCTGGGACGCAATGATCATGAGGCCGCGCTCAAATATTTCCGTAAGGTCAGGTCAAAGACAGGCGCCGCGATGGCCTATTTCGGCGAGGGGATATGTCTGATGGCGAAGGAAAAACGTATGGAGGTCATGGAGATCGTGACCCAGCTGCGCCAGATCGATCAGGAAAGTCTGGCCCAGGACCTTGAAGTGATGTTAAGGGAAAATAGATCTCTTCTGCGTGACTCAGAATTTCCGTCACCGGCCAATCTTAAGATCGTAAATAAGAAACAGATCTTACCGGCATCTGCTAACCCGCCCGCGGATACACGCCCGCCGGTATCCGATGACCAGCCGCTCTCCGAGTATGATGAGAACGGAGAATTGCGGATACGTCTTCTTGATAAACTTCCCCGGGAATAATATTCTCTAGAGTTTTTCTCTGTTCAAACCGAACACGAACACTTCATCGCGTCCGGTCATGCTGCTTTGCAGGGTCAGCGGTGTGAACAGTTCCAGCCCCTGCCCGCGGAAGAAATACAGTTTGACCAAAAGGGAGCGGGCGAGTTCGCGGTCCATCAGACGGCAGTAGGTGCGCGTGTTCTCCTTAAACAGGACAATGCTGTAACCAAGCGTTGGGTTCGGGAATTCTTTTTCTACAACTTTATTTCCGTCGAAGTACACGATGCTTAACGGCGTTCCCGTGCCGTATTTTGGAGATGCGACCGAAGTCTGCATGGTCGTGCGGTCGACCCTGATGCCCTGCGTGAACTCAAGCGTTTCCCGGGATTCGTCAATGCTGATAAAGGCCTCGCTGTAGCGGTAAGGACTGCCCATGGTTTTCCAGAGATAATCAAAGAATTCCGGCGAGTTGGCGCGCGGCAATTTCTTTAACAGCTGCGGGTCTTTGTTGATCTCCTCCATCTGGCGGAAATTCCACTTTCCGACGAATTGCAATCCGATGTTCTTTTCCATGAGCTCCGAATACAGAAGGATGTAGGAGGGCGGCGGTTCGTTATGAGTCAGGCTGATGAGTTTCTCAGCCTGGGGCGGCGGCATGATGCGCGTCAGGAATTCAAGGGCGTCTTTCTTGGATTTAGGAAGGATGAAGTGCAGGAGCGAAACAGCATCGGATGTTCTCATGCCGAAAGATTCCAGAAAAATGATCGATCCAACACCGCCGGTATTGAGCATGCGCAGGATGCCTGCCGCTTCGCGCTCATCCGCGGTCAAGAAAACATTCGCCACCCAATAGGCTTCCACATCTTTCGTGATCGTTGCTCCGTCGAACGTGACCCTGCGGTCAGCCACTGCCTTGATGAAATGGCCCGGCGACCACCAGCTGGTTATGATGCTGTCTTGGGGTGTCTTATCCCTGATATCCACAAGGGCTTTTTCCCAGGTCGAGTTAAATATAGGATTAAGAAGTTCCGGGATCTTCGCATTAATGGAGCGGACCGGAAGGAATACGGCAACCAGCAGGACGATCGCACCCGCGATCCACTCGACGGGTTTCGGCTGGGTCGGGTTGAGTGTTCCGGTGTGAATAGCTTTTCGGAACGCTTTGACCACAAGGTCCAGTCCGATCGTTCCCAAAAGTGCGACCGGGATCAAACACAGCAAAATAAAACGTCCGGCGCTTAAAGTAAGTTTAAGGTCAGCGGCGAATGTCACGGCCAGGATGATCAGGCAATAGATGCGGGAGCGGTCACGGCGGTCGAAAGCATCTTTAAATCCCCACAAAAGTCCGGCACCGGTCAATAACCACCAGTAGATGTTGCCGGTCATGTCAATGATCTCTTTAAAAGAGGACGGGTTGAGCTCTCCGACGGCGACGAACAGGTTCGGCCATAAAGAGATCTGGTTGACGGTGAGTTTTTGCAATCCGTTAAAACCTTCTTCGAGCAATTTAAGAAGATCTCCGGGGCCGTACAGCAGGGCGATGGTAAAAAGTGTGGCCAGGATGGTCGAAAAAAAGAATACTGCCAGTGATTGAAGGCTCTGCGTTTTTGAGGAAACGGTCTTGTGTGAGCGCGTGATGAATTTCTGATCCAGCAAAAAATGGGCGCCGAGGATGAGGCATCCGCTTGATGCGACAAGTACAAAGGTGAACCCCCAGCCGTGCCAGAACAGAGAATAGGCCGCAGTCAGCACAGCGGCAAAGATGGCGTATTGAAAGTTTTCCTTTGTATTTTTGGCCTGAGTCAAGGCTTTGAAGACAACGCTTAAAATGAGCAGGGGGAAGATGAGGTTGTAGGAATCATCATCGTTCCACGCGAACGTGCTTCGTTTGACGAAAATTGGGGCGAGATAAAAATAGAACGCGCCGACGGCGGTTGAGAACATGCCAAGCTTAAGACTGCGGCTGCACCATAGGAACGCGGCAAGCGCCAAGAGAGACAGCAGCGGTCCGCTCCAGCATAAAGCAGCCATGACGGAAGTCTCTGGTTTAATTGCGTGGATGAACTTATATATGATGAATCCTACATAAGGATGAAGATTGACAGGCTGCCAGAAACCGAAAGGGGCGGCCATTTGTTCGTTGAAATATTTACTGCCTTTGACCGGCCCGCCGAGCCGTCCGGTGTTGATGATGTTTTGCGTCAGGTCATAGTAATAGTACCCGTCAGCTTCCTGGAGATAGATCTGTTCCTTGGATTCCGGTGTTTCCTGGGCAAGGTTTTTAGAGACTTCGCGGATGGTTTTTTTGACCATCGCGGATTCGGAGCGCAGGGTTTTAGCGAACTGTTCTTCGATGAGTTTGTTGCGTTCGACCTCAGGCATTTCGGGGAATTGGGAGGCGGTCTTCTGGGCAATATTCATCCGGATGCCGGCGATGACAAGCGCGGTGGCCTTTTCGGTATTTTCCGACCAGGGATTGGCGCATAATGGATAGAACCGGACATACAGACCGAATGCGGCTGTAACGATAAAAATTGCGCTTAAAATGAAGATATTTCTCAGGTTCATGTTAACGGCGGCTTTCTTTGAGATGGTTCAGAAAGAAATTCCGGATCTCGGCCGAAGGAATGGCATAGCTTGAGCGCGGGGTCCGGGTATTTTTCGCAATGATGATCCCCAGGAAATTTCCCTGGCGATCCAATACCGGTCCGCCGCTGTCGCCGCGGTCAAGTTCCAGGTCCATTTCCATAAGAGCGACCGTGTCCTGGGAGATCTTGTTGGCGATACCGGTGATCCTGCCGCCGCAAATGGTTTTCTTCCAGAGCGCGGAATTGCCGATGGAAATGACCTCGGTCCCCAGCGCAATGTTACGGGCATCCGACCATGCCAAAGTTTTTAATGGAGAGGTTGGTTCGATCTTAAGCAGAGTAAAATCTGTGCCGGGCGCGATGGCGGCGATCGTGGCCGCAAGGCGTGTGCCGTCCTGCAAGGTCACAAAAATGTATTGCGCGTAAAGAATGGTGTGTGTGTTGGTGGCAATGTAACCGGTTGGGTCGATGATAATGCCTGCCCCGGTTTTCTCAAGAACTGCCACGCCTTCGGCAGTGCCGTCCGGGGATTTGTGGTCAGGATCAACCATTTGGGCCTGGACTGTGACGATCGCGTCCTTTTTTTGCTCGATAAGATCGATCAGGGAAGATTGGGCCAGGACCAACGAAGCAGGGGCCCCATAGGACAATATAATAAGGAAGAGGATGAACTGTAAACGTCTGGATTTGGGTGTCATGCTCATGGAGGATGGTTAAATATTGCAGACATTCTACCTTTGAAGGGAAACGAGCGCAAGGGATAGAATAAAAACACGGGGAAATAATTGGCAAAATGAGCGGTTATTTCCTATAATGACGTTCGTTAATTCGTTGGACAATGTATTCACTAAAGGATCCCTTCGCATGACGAACAAGAAAAATGAAGCCCGCCGTCACGACCGTTATGATACCGATATCAAGGTCCACTTTTACGTTCCCTATGATCTTAAGACAAAGCTCAGTTTCAAGTTTAAGGAATCCTTTCCGGATGAATCTTTGAACAAGCGGTTCACCGGTGTCACCAAAAATATCTCGGCCGGAGGGATATGCTTTGTCTCGGAGCACAGGCTGCAGCAGGGCGATTATATTCTGATCGACATCTTTTTGCCGGGTGTCGATAAGCCCATATCCATGGAAGGCTCGGTCAGATGGTCGAAGGTCAGCGAGGACGGACTTCAATTTTTCTCAGGCGTCCAATTGACCAAGGTGTTTGACAAACCGGTGGAGGAAAGTATTTATTTCGACCAGGAACATCAGGTCATTTGGAGCAATGTCCTCGATCAGGTCCTGGGCAGTTTCGCTTCGCTTCACAAGAAAATGTACCCCAACCCATAGAATTGAACTCTCATGAAAAAGTTTTTTAAAATTATCAAGATCTTTGCTCTTGTCATGATCTGTCTGATGGTTCTCGGCTTGATCGGAGGTTTTATATTTTTAAAGACCTTCGACATCAAGAAATACAAAACGCAGATCGTTACCGCCGCTAACAAAGCTTTGGGCAGGACCGTTGATTTTAAGGATATAGAATTGAAGGTTTCTCTGAAAGAGGGCATCCGATTTCATTTGACGGGCCTGACCGTGAGCGAAAATCCGGAATTCGGTCCCAATGCATTCGCCAAAGTTGAAGAGATTTCAGTAGGCGTTGACCTGTTGACATTCTTGAATGCCCGCCGCATTTCCGTGCCCGGTATTTTGGTCAGGTCTCCGGAGATCACGGTCATCCGTAATGCTGCCGGTGCGCTCAATGTCCAATCGCTGGGAGCTGCTCCAAAAACCGAAGGCGCCGCAACCCAAAGCGCGCCGTCCGGGGCCGCGCTGCCTGCCATTTTTATCAACTCCCTTCGCATTGAAGGGGCTCGTTTGAATTTCATCGAGCAATCGGTCACCCCCAGTTTTGAGACGGCAGTTTCTCAGCTTGATGTCAAGATCGACCATTTTTCTCTGACCAACCCGTTTGATTTTACGGTTGAGGCGGCGGTCTTAAGCCCGGAGAGAAATCTGAAAGTTGACGGCAATGTCGATTTGAATCTTTTGTCTAAAGAAGCGCGGCTGTCCAATGTGCGCATTGAGACCGATCTGGGACAGCTTCCTCTGGCGGACGTGAGCCGACTGCCGATGCTTAAAGGTGTTGCGTTGCCAACGGCTTTGGGAGGGAGATACAGCGGTTTGGTCAGGGAATGTGTGCTGTCCGAGAAGGGCATGACATCGCTGGTTCTGGACAATCAGCTTGAAGACGGAAAGATCATCATCAAAGACGCCGTTTCCGGCACCACGATCGATGTTTCACAGATCGGCCTGACTATCAATAATTTCTCGATCGGCAAACCCTTTGATTTTGCGCTTAAGGCCGCATACTTTTCAGGCGTGCCGAACATCGACCTTCAGGGTAACGTGTCCTATGACCCCGCTTCTCAAAATGTTCAGTTAAGCAATATTGTATTTAACACGGATATGTCATTATGGCCGGTAACAGTGATCAAGGCGCAGACAGCGCCGTTAAAGAATGTTCCGTTGCCCGAGAAACTTTCCGGACAGTTACAAATTGTTGTAGATAATCTTTCCGCGGGAGCCAAGGGTTTAGGAGATATTAAGCTGGATGCGACGCTTAAGGACGGTTCAGTCAGAATGAAAGAAGCGGCCCCCGGGGTGCGTTTCGATGCCAGCAAGATCGATCTGACCCTCGATGATTTTTCTCTCAACGGCCCATTTAAAATTGCTCTTAAAATGGCGTATTTAAATCCCATTCAGGACATTGATCTGGGGGGCATGGTGGCCATTGACATGAAGACCCAAACGGTGAACCTGAAGGATTTTAAGGTCTTTCTGGATCTGGACCTTTTGTCATTGTATGAGCTTAAATCATCGGTGACGCTGATCAAAGATGCGCCGATGCCGCAGGCGTTGGGCGGGAAATTGGATTTGACCCTTAAAAATCTCGAAGCAGGGCCGCAGGGTGTTAAGTCGGTGTTGCTGGATGCGTCGTTGAAAGACGGCAAGATCGAGATGAAAGACGCGGCGCCGGGTGTTTCGGTCAACGCAAACCAGATCAATATGGACATCCAAAACTTTTCTTTGAATGGCCCGTTCAACTATAAGATCCAAATGGCGTATCTTTCGGATGTTCCTAACATCACTTCATCCGGAAGCTTGGCTTACGATCAGCAGACTCGGGAGGTCCGTTTGAAAGACGGCGCACTCGATCTGGACCTTTCAAAATTTGATCTGGCCGGATTAAA
Source organism: uncultured Planctomycetales bacterium (assembly GCA_964561885.1). Lineage (GTDB taxonomy): Bacteria > Omnitrophota > Gorgyraeia > Zapsychrales > Fredricksoniimonadaceae > JAGNTT01. The sequence goes on from CAZLRE010000072.1 coordinate 7,188, forward strand.
GGCATCGGTGGCAGCTTTATCAACGGTCCCGTTCCCGGAAACATTGTCAGGAGAGATGAAGATCGCTCTCAACGATCTGACGGCAGGACCGAAGGGATTAGGCGCGCTCGATCTTGATCTTAATTGGAATAATGGAGCTGTCTCAATCAAGAACGTCACTCCGGGTGTCTCTGTTGCGGCTTCGCAGATCGGGTTGGAACTTAAAAATGTGTCTCTGGATCAGCCGATCGAATTTCGTTTGAAGACCGCTTATTTGAGCGATCAGCCCAATGTGGACCTTGCGGGCAAGGCCCGGCTGGATCTAACCCAATCATCGGTGCAATTGACGGACACCAATTTTAAAACCGATCTTTCGTTATTGTCCATGGACGAGCTTCGTTCATCGGTGATTTCATTAAAGGACGTTTCGCTTCCTGAAACGCTCAAGGGAATGTTGAACATCACGGTGGATGATGTCAAAACCGGACCCAAAGGTCTAGCCTCGTTGATGACCCATGGAGAATTAACGTCGGCATCGGTCAAGCTTAAGGAATTGACCGTTCCCATTGATATTGCGCAGGTGAAGTTCCAGGCCGACGGAGCCAACGCGAAATTGGACGATATTATTATCGCGCTCGGCAAAGGAAAGATCACGGCCAAGGCCGCGATCGATCAATATTTGATAAAACCCGTGATCAATCAAGAGGTCACGATCGAAGGTCTTGATCTGGCTGAGGTCCTTGAGCAAAAAGACGCACCAGTCAAGGCTGAAGGCTTGGTTTATGCGGTCCTAAAGGTTCAGGGC
>CAZLRE010000073.1:0-3876 GCA_964561885.1 uncultured Planctomycetales bacterium
TGGGCTGTGAGTCTCTTAACCTCCTGTTCGGGCAAACGTGCGGGAACAAACTGCTTGAAAAAGTTGTGGACGGCGTTCAAGCAAGTGTCCGTGAAGGCGAGGGCATTTCAGGGCCGTTGTCCAAAAGTCCGGTTTTTCCGCCCATGGTCACCCGTATGATCGCCATCGGCGAGAAATCCGGCCAGTTGGAGAAAATGCTGTTAAAGATTTCGGAGTTTTATGACGATCAGGTGGATGCCGCGGTATCCGGTCTGACCAGTTTGATCGAGCCTATTATTATCGGCGTGCTGGGTGTTGTTGTAGGTTTTATTGTTATCGCCTTGTTCATGCCGATCATCAACATCACGCAGATCATCGGTGGTTAATGCATGAATAACAGAATCAATAAACCTCGAATTTGGGGAGTCATTTGCGGTTTGTTTGTCATGACCGGTTTAAGTTCGTCTTTATGTGCAGGGTCTTCCGAGCGTTCCATCGGAGAATTATCTCAAAGCCTCCAAAGCCTCGTTGATAGTTCCAATCACCTGGTTGCCGCAAACGATGAATTGACAGGCCGCAATAACGCGCTTAAGCAAAAAGTTGATTCTTTGCGTGCAAGGAATAATGTGTTGTCTAAAAGTATCGAGCAGCTTACTGGGGAATTGGCTGTTTATCAGCAAAAAACTAAAAACCGAACAGGGATTGTTGAAGAAAATCAGTCGAAGATTCATGAGGCTGAAGCGCGTCTGCTTAAAATGGACCAAGATATAGAATTAAAGAAGATCGCCCTGGCTCAGCGGCAGAAGCAGCAGGAGTACGTCTTTAAGCTTTTGGCCATGGTCAATAGCGGTGCAACGGTGGAAGGGAACATCCAAACAGTCAGGAAAACCCAGGAACAGTTGGTCAAGCAAATGGAAGAAGGCAGGCGCCGGGTTGAGGATCTGCAGGGGCAGTGGAAGGAGCTATCGTTCTGGTATGGTGATGCCTCTATGACAGTTCCGCAATTAACGGGAACTCGGGACCAGCTTAAAGAGAAATTGGCGGCATTGAACGAAACGGGCGTTTCGGAAGACTGGTCTGATCGTCAGGCCCAGATCCAGAAATTGAATAAAGAAATAAAAGCGCTGGCCAAGAGCCATTTGAGCTACTCAAAAACGTTGGAAGTTATTGAAAGTGAATATGTTGGCAAGGATGCCACAGCGCAGGCACGTTCAGATGAAAGAAAACTTCAGCAAACCCTGAACAGGCTAAAAAAGGATAATAAAACCTTGCAACGGCAGGCTGCGGATTTGAAGTTCGACATGATCGATCTGGATAAAAAGAAGGCTTCCCTGGAGGCTACCCTGGCTAAAAATAAATAACCCCGGGTTTGACAGGGGCCATAGGCCGTGCTATATTTGACGTGGTGTTCGTTCTTTGAGATATACCTGATGAGTCTCGGTAAACCATTCGAAAGGATGGGGCACAAAACTATAGGGCCCTGTAAGTATATATGGGGCAGCCAGTTGCGATAGATTTTGAACCCTGTTCTTACATGATCCGAATAGGGTTTTTTTATTGGATTTGAAAGGAGGCAGAGTCAGGTTTTTTAACGTTACGGCCGGAACCAAAAGCATCAGAGGGTCGGTTATGATCGTCATTATCCTTCCTAACATGAGATCTCCTGATGGACGGTTTCCCGGCTACAAACCAAAAGGAGAGAACCATGAAACGCTTACACAATCAAAAAGGTTTTACACTGGTGGAAATCATGATCGTTGTGGCCATTATTGCTCTTTTGGCCGCGATCGCCATTCCTAACTTGTTAAGAGCAAAGATGTCAGCGAACGACGCGTTGGCCAAAGCCACGTTAAGATCGCTGTCAACGGCTTCCGAGTCATATGCGACGTCAAACTCGGGTAACTATCCGGGTAACGAAACGTCCTTGACGGGTGCCACGCCGCCGTATCTGAACACCAGCTATTGCGGTAACACGATGTCAGGTTACATCTTTGCCTGTACATGGGGTCCTGGTACTTATACGTTTACCGGTACACCGGTTACGGTTGGTACTTCAGGTACAACAACGTTCACCATCACAACTGGTGGCGTTCTGACCCCGTAATTGATGGGTTTTACCGAGGAGGGGCTTTAAAAGCCCCTCCTCTTTTTTTGTCCTTCTCCAGCTCAAGCCTGCCACAAAAAAATCCAATCTTTTTCCATTTTTTATTTTATTTTGTTAGAATATAAACACTTATGAATCAATTGGCTCACATAAACCATCTTCTGGATGAGTATTTTCGTTTTGTCAAAAAGCTGCTTCCCAGCGAAAAGGGCGTAACAAAAGTCGGTCTTGATCTGACAAGCAATTGCGTTAAATTTGTCGAACTGGCCCAGGTTGGTGAGCAGTATGAGATCCAGGGTTGGGGCATAGAAGTGTTTGGTAATGCTGGCGTGGCCGATGGTTTGAAAAAAGCCCTGAGTCGGCATGCTTTGTCAGTCAAATCACCTGTTATTTCCGTTTCCGGCAAGGGAACATTGATCCGATATATTGATATGCCCCGCATGTCTAATGACGATCTTAAGAAGTCGTTTTCTCTAGAGGTCGACAAATACTTTCCGTTCGATCAAAATTCCATTTATACCGATTGTTCCATTTTGGACCCCAAGAATAAGGATAAAAAAATGGCCGTTCTTATCGCGGCCGTGAAAAAAGAGATGATCGATGATCGGCTCAAGCTTTTGGTCGCCGCCGGACTTGAACCGCAGCAGATCACAATCAACGCGATCGCAGTTGCCAATGCTTATTTAAAACTTAGCGGCGCGCCTAACGCTGTTGACGCTAATGATAAATCGAAAAATTGTGCCAAGGCTATTTTGGATCTCGGGGATTCCGTCAGCAATTTAATGATCTTAAAAGACGGGGTTCCCCGTTTTACGCGTGATATTTTCATCGGCAGCCAGGAGATCACCAAGAGGATATCCAACACATTGGGTTTAAGTCTTGAAGAGGCGGAGCGACTGAAAAGTGAACCCGGCGATCAAGTCGAGAACATTTATAATGCCTGTGAATCTACGATATCCAATTGGGTTTCCGAAATACGCCTTTCACTGGATTATTTCATTACAGAAAAGAACATCCAGGTGGACGAGCTTTTGCTGACTGGCGGAGGGTCTATGCTTTCCGGGATCGAAAGCATGTTCGAAAAGAATTTGGATGTGCGTGTCCGCAAATGGGATATTTTGGCGGGTGTCAATTTTGCAAAAGGTGTCAATAAGGAAGAGATCCTTAAACAGGCGCCGCGTTTAGCGGTGGCGGTCGGTTTAGCTTTGAGCCAATATGATTGATATCAATCTTATCCCAGATCAGTTGCGCAAGCGTCGAAGGAGCGATTTTTTCTCCGGAGGTGTCTTCAACATTCCTCGCGAAGTTTTGGTGGGCATCGGCGGCGGGATCATTGCGTTGTTGTTATTGATCGACGGGCTTGTATTTGTGGGCAAGATCATCAAGTTCCTGGAATATCAGCATGTGAAATCCAAGTGGCAGGCCATGCAGCCCGAAAAGACCATGATGGATTCTGTTAAACAGAACCTTCAGGAGGTCCAAAAAGAAGTCAAGGCCATCAAAGATATTATGGAAGGCCAAAGCTCGTCGTGGTCCCAGAAGCTCAACGCGCTGAGTGACGGTCTGCCCAAAGGTGTTTGGTTGCGCAAGATCACGCTCAATGACAAGCAGTTGTTCATCGAGGGATCAACCGTATCACAGGGGCAAAGCGAAATTATCAACGTCGGGAACTTTGTCAGCAATATGAAAAAGGACACGCAATTCATAAACGATTTCGAAAGCATTGAAGTGGATTATGTCCAGAGCCGTAAAACAGAAGGTTTGCAGATTTCCGATTTTACAATTCTGGCAAA
>CAZLRE010000073.1:3886-7955 GCA_964561885.1 uncultured Planctomycetales bacterium
GGCAAAATTGAAATGAACTTTAAATTTGACATTGTCCTGGATCGGTTAAAGAAATTAGACCCCAAGTATCATTATTATTTGCTTGGCGGGGTCCTGTTATTGGTTTTTTTGGCCGATTATTTCTTGCTGCTCAGGCCGCTTTTGGGTTCTCTGAACAAACTGAGCAGTCAAACAGCGGAGCTCAGGCACAACATAGAGGATGCTAAAACCGACATCGCCAGGATCGGGCAAAACCGGGACCAGCTCGAGAAGATCCGAAATCAGGTCAACGAGGTCAAGGTCAAGATCCGTTCGGCACAGGAAGTGCCGTTGATCCTCGAGGACATCTCCCGCATTGCCAGTGAAAACGGCGTCAAGATCGACCAGTTAATGCCGCTTAAGGACCAGAAAGTGCTGCTTGCCAAACAAAAAGATGTGGAGTATTATGCGTTGCCTATCATGGTCCAGGCCAGAAGTCCTTATCATGAGCTCGGCCGTTGGCTTGCCCAATTGGAAAGCGAGAAGGTTTTTTACGGCATTGGCAATCTGAGCATTATGACCAATCCGAAAGATACGATGCGCCACCAGGTTCAGATCACTTTAAAAGCGGCAATCTTTGAGCCGACGAGAGAAGACGGCAAAGGGAAAAAATGATTTTGCGCATGGCATGGATGGTCATCTGTATATCTCTATTGGCATCTGGCGCGTATGCGTACGATGATCGAGGTCTGCGCGACCCGTTCTGGCCATTGGTGTCATCCAGCGGCACCATCGTTAATTACGGCCAGGATGTTTCAGTTTCCGATATGATCTTAGAAGGGATCGTCGCCAGCGGCAATAGCGTTTACACGGCGATCATCAACGGTTCAGTCGTTGAGGTTGGCGATCTCGTCGGACAATATGAGGTGGTTGGGATTGAAGAGAAAAAAGTCATCTTATCTAAAGATACCGAGATATTTGATCTGAATTTAAAAAAGGGAGGTGAGTAATGAACCGGAAAATAGCCATATGGATGATGGGACTTGGCTTGGCTTTGATGTGCGCGTCTCCTGTTCTTTATGCACAAGGTGGAGCGCAGGCCAATGGTCAGGTGTCTTCTGATGAGGGTGCCGAAAATCAGGAAGTGGCTAAGAAAAACGGTTTGGTTTCAATTGATTTCCGCGATGCGGATATCAAGAATGTTTTAAAAGTATTGGCGTACAACAGCGGGGTCAATATTGTTGCCGGCCCCGAGGTGACGGGTTTGGTGACGATCCAGCTCAAAGATGTTCCTTGGCAAAGGGCTTTGGACGTGGTCTTATCGACCTATGGATACGCTTATGAGCGTAAAGGCGATATCATCAGTGTCACGACCGTCGAGAATTTGAAAAAACGCAGAGAAGATGCCCTTGTTTTGGCTGAACAGGAATCGCTTGTGACTGAAACGTTCACGTTGAATTTCGGCAAGGCTTCCGAGATCATCAGCTCGATCGAGAAAATGAAAACGCCCCGGGGTTCGATCAATTTTGACCAGCGCACCAACACTTTGATCGTGACCGACATTCAGGGAAATCTGGATTTGATGGAAGATGTAGTGAGGGCACTTGATGCGGTGACGCCCCAAGTGGTGATAGAAGTCAAAGTCGTGGAAACGACGTTAACGAATACGGAAAATTTAGGCATCGACTGGACCGTAAAAGGAACGGCGCAGGGAGCTAAAAGCGCGACATCGTTTCCTTTCAAGCTGGGAGAAAGTTCAGATGTCCTTCCGGCGTTCCCGGCGACATCGTCCTCCGATTTTGCATACGGAACGCTTAATGCGTCGACATTTTCGGCTGTCTTGGAAATGTTAAAAACAAGGTCGAATACCAATATTTTATCCAATCCTAAGGTGGTCACCCTGGATAACCAGATGGCTAGGATTGTCGTCGGTAGTCAGTATCCCATACCGACCTACACCTATAACGAGCAACAAGCCAAATTACAAGTTTCCGGTTGGCAGTATAAGGACATCGGGATCATATTCGAGGTAACGCCTCACGTCAACAACGCAGGGTTTGTCACGATCGAGTTGCAACCTAAGATCACGGCGATCCTTGATTTTGTGACCGTTGAGAACACGCAGCTTCCGCGTTTGAGCACGGAAGAGGCGATGACCAAGGTCATGATCAGGGACGGTGACACGCTCGTGATCGCGGGGCTTATCAAAGATCAGGTGACAGAGACAAAGAAAAGAGTTCCGATTTTGGGCGATTTTCCGATTGTGGGTGAAGCATTCCGCAAGACCGAAACGACCAAAACCAAGACGGAGCTCATGATCTTTTTGACGCCTCATATCATCACTCCCGAACTTAAGACTGCCTCATCCGGTAAGAAGTAATTGGCGTAAAGTCTGTATTAACCGGTTAATTGAGGTGGGTGAAGTGGCAAAAGAAATTTTGATTCACATCGCTGAAGGCGAGCGCCGTGTGGCGATCCTTCAGGATGGCAAGTTGGATGATTTTTACATTGAAGTAGACCGCCAGCAATCCCTGCTTGGCAACATTTACAAAGGCCGTGTCGAGTCCATCCTTCCGTCGATCAACGGCGCGTTCGTCAATATCGGCCAGGAACGCAACGGGTTTTTGTATCTCACCGATGCCGACCATCCCTTTTTGAATGACCTCGATGAGGTTGAAGAGGAAGTCTCCGGAGCCCGCAAGATCATTGATAAGATCTTCGGCCGGGCGCCTGCCAAGAAGGAAGAGAAAAAGCCGCGCAAACCGGAACCGCTGTCTTTAAAGCAGGGGCAGGAGATTCTGGTTCAGGTCGTCAAAGATCCGTTTGCCGCCAAAGGCGCGCGTCTGACGACCCACATAACACTCGCCGGGCGTTTTGTTGTTTATATGCCCGTTGATAAGCATAGCGGTATTTCCAAGAAAATTGACAGTCCTGAAGAGCGCCAGCGTTTACGCGAAATTTTGCGCGAATGCAATTTTGTCAAGACCGGCGGATTTATCGTGCGCACCGCGTCATTGGACCAGGGCAAGCGTGAGATCGTGCGCGATGCCAAGTTCCTTGTGACGATGTGGGAACGTGTGCGTCGTCTGGCCAAGCAAAAGAATGCGCCCGCGCTGATCTATAAGGAATATGACCTGATCTGGAAAGTCGTCCGTGATTTTCTTAAAGAGGATGTGACGCGCCTGGTCATTGATTCCGAAGAGGAATTTATCAAGATGCGCAAGTTCGTTCACACCTTGATCGGCAAGGAGATGGTGGAGAAGATCCATCTGCATAAAGGTGCCACTCCGATCTTTTCCGACCGCAATGTTGCCCATGAGCTGGAAAAGATCTACGATCAGAAGGTCTATCTGCGATCCGGTGCTTATGTGGTCATTGAACCGACCGAAGGTTTGATCGTTGTTGACGTCAACAGCGGACGTTTCAAAAGCCGGGGCACTCCAGAAGAGGCTGCTTTTCAGGTCAATCTTGAGGCGGCGCCGGAGATCGCCCGTCAATTGCGTTTGCGGGACTTGGGTGGCATCATTGTCATCGATTTCATCGATATGAACAGGGAGGACCACAAGCGCAAGGTGTTAAACGCCCTGCGCGAGGCCTTGGCCCAGGACAACGCCAAGACCGAGGTCAACCGCATTTCGGCTTTAGGGCTGGTTGAAATGACCCGGGCCCGCACAGGCAATACGGTTGAATCGCTGAAATTCCACAAATGCCCTTATTGTGAGGGCCGCGGAAGGGTCAAGATCGATTAATTGTTCACGGGGTTGTGCCCGTACTTTCCCTTTGACAATACAGGATTCATAGGTAGAATAGCTTTCTCATAAATGCAAAATTCAGGGCAGTTAACATGCCCCAGGAAAGTCGTATCAATACGGAGGTTAATATGTTTGCAGTAGTTCAAGTGGGCGCGACCCAATTTCAGGTGAGCCAGGGGGATGTTATCCGCGTTGAGCGTCTCGATTATGAAGCCGGCAAATCCATCGACCTTGACAAAGTCGTCCTTTTTGTCGACGGTGATGATGTGCGCGTCGGCCAGCCGTACGTGAAGAACGTCAGAGTTGCGGCCAAAGTCGTTGGAGAAGAGAAGCAAAAGAAAGTTTTGGCTTTCAAGTAC
>CAZLRE010000074.1:0-2099 GCA_964561885.1 uncultured Planctomycetales bacterium
TTTTGACCGAACTGCGCAAGCATCCCAACTCCGCGGTCGCTTCAACTCCGGTCGTGGTCGTCACCGCCTACGCCGATAATAATCCCATCTTTGTCCGCCACGGTATTAAAGCCTATCTTCTAAAACCGCTCAAACTTGAACAGTTGGTTGAAAAAGTTCAGGAGCTTTTGGGCGCGGCGAAGTAATTAAAGAAATAATAGTAGTAATAGTCGTCATTGCGAGCGACGAGCGCAGCGAGAAGCGAAGCAACCTTATACGCATATAAGATTGCTTCGTCCCCTGCGGGGACTCGCAATGACGGGAGCTGTAAAGCTGGCGCAACCGTTTGACGCTCCATATCTTTTGTGATACTTTATGGGGCATGATCAAGGATAATTTAGCGCGTTTACGTCAGGAAATCGCCGATGCATGCCGTAAATCCGGCCGAGAACCGGGGGATGTTACGTTAGTCGGTGTGACCAAATTTGTCTCTCTGGAAGATATTCAGGAAGCCATCAATTCCGGTCTGACCGACATCGCGGAAAACAGGGTGCAGGAAGCCGAAAAGAAGTTCCCGCCGTTGCTTGCCGCCAACCCCAAAATCAAACGCCATCTCATCGGACATTTACAGTCCAATAAAGCCAAAGACGCGGTTGCGGTGTGCGATCTTATCCAGTCGGTTGATTCCATCAAGCTTGCCCAGGAGATCGAGAAGCAGGCGATAAAAATAAATAAAACGGTCGATGTCCTATTACAATTCAATACAGCCGAAGAGCCGCAGAAATTCGGCGCAACTGCAACGGATGCGCTTTCGCTGGTTGAAGCCGCGGGCAAATTAACGAAAGTCAAAGTTGTGGGCCTCATGGCCATGGCGCCGTACACGGAAGATCAGGGCATTATCCGTAAAGCGTTCGCAGACTTGCGCGGCATCAGAGACCGGATCGTTAAGAATTTCTCCGGTCATCCGTCGATTCATATGAATATTTTGTCCATGGGCATGAGCTCGGATTACAGGATCGCGATCGAAGAAGGATCGACGATGATACGCGTCGGGAGTGCTTTGTTTAAGAAAGAAGAAGGAAGATAGAAGAGGGAAGAATGAAAACGATCGGCCTTATTGGTGCGGGGAACATGGGTGAAGCTTTGATCGCGGGTTCGCGCAAGAACTACAAGGTTTTAGTCTGCGAGGCCAACAGCACGCGCGTAAAGTATCTTAAATCCAAATATAAGATCTCAGCGCTCGACCTTAAATCGCTTGCCATTAACTCCGACATCATTATTCTCGCGGTCAAACCGCAGGACCTTGCCGGGGTTTTAGACCAGCTGGCCGGCCATGACCTTAAAAAGAAATTGATCGTTTCGATCGCCGCCGGGATCACGGTCACATTTATCGAACAGCGCCTGATGCAGAAGGCCAAAGTCATCCGCACCATGCCCAACATGCCCGCGCTTATTGGCGAAGGCATCACCGCCGTGTGCAAAGGCAAATATGCGACGACCAAAGATGTGAGTGGCGTTTGCCGTTTACTTTCCGGCATTGGCCGAACGCTCATTGTGAAAGAAGATCTGATGGATGCCATAACCGCAGTCTCCGGCAGCGGTCCGGCGTATGTGTTTTTGTTCGTGGAGTGTTTAGTAAAGGCGGCGCAGAATCTGGGATTGACCCCGGAACAGTCCAAAGATCTGGTTTACCAGACGCTTCTGGGAAGCGCCCATTTATTAGAGAAGTCCAAGGATGATGCCGCCACATTGCGCGCGAAAGTGACATCCAAAGGCGGAACGACCCAGGCCGCGACCGATGTGTTTTTAGGACGCATGATCGAGAAGATATTTACGGATGCCCTTGTTGCCGCGCGAAATAGGGCCAAAGAATTAGCAAAGTGAGAGTTCCGTCATTGCGACCCAGAGGGTCGATTCCAGCTTTCCTTTATGCTGTTTTGAGAGAAGCTAGATCGAGGAACGTCTTGCTTAAACGTAGAGGTAGTGACGAAGCAATCTTATAGTCGTATAAGGTTGCTTCAGACTCCTTCGGAGTCTTCGCAATGACGATTATGTTTATTAGTTTTTTAACATCTAAATAGGAGGCGGTATGAGCGCTCAAGTATTGGGGATAATGCTTT
>CAZLRE010000074.1:2109-2739 GCA_964561885.1 uncultured Planctomycetales bacterium
GCGTGACGGTTATGTCATTTTCAACCAACGCCAGCGCCGGCATTTGGGATGCCATCAACAAGGCCAACCAGGCGGTGTCGACGGTTGAGAACGCCAAGAACACGGCCCAGCGCGCGGGCAACATCATTCCCAAATCCAACGCGCCCAAGCGGCAGCCCAGAACTCAAGAGGCTGAGGTCACAACCGTCGGAGCCATGACCGCCAAGGACAAGGCCGCGATCGAAAAGGCCAAACGCGCTTGGGTGGCAGCCTTCAAAGCCCAAGATTGGGACGCGCTGGTCGATTATTATTCCGAGGACGCGGTCGTGCTTCCGCCGGATGATGTGGTCCAATCAGGACGGGAAGAGATCCGCGCGTATTTCAATGATGACGCCCAAACCTCCGATGAGGTCTTCCAGACGGTCTCGATGGGCGGGGACAGCAACATCGTCTACGCGCAGGGGCAGTTCAGCTTCAACCTTGCTTCTGAAGGCGGCGAACCTGTGGCTGTGACCGGCAAGTACATCGAGATCTGGCAGAAGCAGGAGGACGGCAACTGGCTCATCACACATGACATCTGGAACGCCGATCCGGCCCAATAGTAGAATGAAAAGAAAGCCCAAGAACGAGCACGAAATTTATATTGTTTTA
>CAZLRE010000074.1:2749-7909 GCA_964561885.1 uncultured Planctomycetales bacterium
CAAGGTTTTAAACTGCTTGCTCAGAAATTTGATGAGTTATCTCGATCAGGAAAAAAGCAATACAATGAGTGCCATTTCTTATGGCATATAGAAAAGAATTGCGGGGCATTAAGCAATAGGGAGCGAAGAAATGTGTTTGTATTTTTCGAGAATGGTTTAGAAAAAAAATTTGCTCCAAAATCGAAAAATGAGAGAGGATTTGATTTAACTTTTATGGTTGTTGAAGCAAACGATTTAAATGAAATGAGGAAATATAAGAAATTCGATAAATTGCCATCGGATTGGCTTAAGAGATATAAAAGATCAATATTATTTAGCTGTTAATTTTTATCTTGAAAACTTTGAGGTGAATATGGCCACAGTCGGCGTGATAGGCGGAAGCGGGTTGTATCAGATCGACGGGATCAAGAATGTTAAGGAAGTGGCGGTCAAGACGCCGTTCGGTGATCCGTCCGATGTGTTTTTTACCGGAACGCTGGAAGACACAGCGGTGGTTTTCTTACCGCGTCACGGCAGAGGTCATCGCATCAATCCCAGCGAGATCAATTACCGGGCCAACATTTACGGCATGAAGACGCTCGGAGTGGATGCCATCATCTCGGTGTCGGCCTGCGGTTCGCTGCGCAAGAAACTAAAACCCATGGATTTTGTGGTGCCTGATCAATTCCTCGACCGCACGCGCGGACGCGCCTCCACATTCTTCACCGACGGCATTGTGGCGCATGTGGCGTTCGCTGATCCGGTGTCTGCGGAAGTTGCGGACATTGTTTATAAGTCAGCCAAGGAATTAGAGCTCACGGTCCACAAAGGCGGAACGTATGTGAACATGGAAGGCCCGCAGTTCTCGACCAAAGCGGAATCGAATTTATACCGCAGCTGGAAGATGGACATCATCGGCATGACCAACATGCCCGAGGCCAAGCTCGCGCGCGAGGCGGAAATTTCTTATGCCACGCTCGCGGCCGTGACCGATTACGACTGCTGGCATCCGTCGCATGAAACGGTTACGGTTGAGATGATCATTGAATACCTCAATAAGAACGTGGCCAATGCGAAGAACATTCTGAAGCTCGCCATCCCGCGGGTGGGAAAGCTTAAGAAATTTTCCGCCTCCGAGGCTTTAAAATTTGCAATTATCACGAACCGTGATATGATTCCCGCCAAGATCAAGAAGGATTTACAGCCAATTATAGGGAAATATATTAAATAACGATGGTTGTTCGTTATTCGTTGCTCGTTGTTCGAAAGAACTCAGCCAACGATCAACGAACAACGATCGACGAACAACGAATTCAATATGTCATCGTCCCACGATTACCAAAAAACGCTTAATCTCCCCAAAACCGATTTCTCGATGAAGGCAGGGCTGGCTCAGAAAGAGCCGCTTATGCTTGAGGATTGGTCGAATAAGCAGGTCTATACCAAGATCCGCCAGAAATCGCAGGGACGCAAATCCTTCATCCTGCACGACGGGCCGCCGTATGCCAACGGCAACATCCACATCGGGCATGCCTTAAACAAGATCCTCAAAGACATGATCGTCCGTTACAAGACCATGCAGGGTTTTGACAGTCTTTATGTTCCGGGCTGGGACTGCCACGGCCTACCCATCGAGCATCAGCTTTTAAAGGATCTTAAAACCACGAAGGCCGAAGTGGAATGCGTGCCGTTTCGTAAAAAAGCGCATGAGTATGCCATGAAATATGTCGGTATCCAGCGCGATGAGTTCAAGCGTCTGGGCATCTTTGCCGAATGGGAGAACCCGTATCTGACGCTCGCTTCGGAATATGAATATTGGATCTTAAAATCTTTGGCCGAGCTTAACAAAAAAGGTTATGTGTACCGCCGTTTGAAGCCGGTCAACTGGTGCTTCAGCTGCGAGACCGCGCTGGCCGAGGCGGAGGTGGAATATGAGAACCACACTTCGCCCACGGTTTATGTAAAATTTCCCGTCAACAATCCGGAAGTGTTGGGATTGCCTAAAGGTAAAAAGGTTTCGCTGTTGGTTTGGACAACAACACCCTGGACGCTGTTGGCTAACGTCGCGGTTGCCGCGCATGCGAATTTTCATTACGCCGCAGTTGATATTGGTTCTGAAGTTTTGATCATGGAGAAAAGTTTATCCGTGAGCGTTCTGGAAAAAGCGGGTATCACTTCATCTAAAATTATTCAGGATATCCCGGGCAAAGATCTGGCCAAGCTTGTGTACACGCATGTGTTCGGCAAGAAAGAAAATTGTCCGGTCGTCAACGTCGATTATGTCACCAAAGAAGACGGCACAGGATTGGTCCACACCGCGCCCGGTCACGGGCAGGACGACTATCAGACGGGTGTGAAAAATAAACTCGATGTCCTGATGCCTGTTAACAGCAGAGGCGTGTTCACCGAAGACGGCGCGCCGTTCGCCGGACAGTTTGTCTTTAAAGCCAATCCGCTCATCATTGAAGATCTCAAGAGCAGAGATTTATTATTTTTTAACGAGAACCTGCAGCATTCCTATCCGCATTGCTGGCGTTGCAAGAACCCGATCATCTTCCGCGCTACGGAACAGTGGTTTATGTCGATCGATCATCAGGGCCTGCGCAAGAAATTAAAAGAAGCCATCACCAATCAGGTCAAATGGATCCCCGAAGCGGGGCAGGAGAGAATTTCAGCGATGGTCGAGACCCGTCCGGACTGGTGCCTGTCGCGTCAGCGTTACTGGGGCGTGCCTATTCCGGCCATTGTCTGCCGCGGCTGCAAGGACGAACAGAAGCTTGTGACACCGGTCATCGAACATGTGGCTGAGCTGGTCAAAACGCAGGGGAGCGATGTCTGGTTCGAGTGCGATATTAAAGACCTTTTGCCGTTGGATTTCACCTGTCCGGATTGCGGAGGCAAAGACTTTGCCAAGGCGAGCGACATTTTAGACGTGTGGTTTGATTCCGGCGTGAGCCATCAGGCAGTTTTCCGAACGCTTATCAAACGTGATCTTCCGGCCGATCTTTATCTCGAAGGTTCTGATCAGCATCGCGGATGGTTCCAGTCTTCACTCATTCCATCGGTTGCCATCGACGGCAAGCCGCCGTACCGTGCGGTTTTGACCCACGGGTTCGTGGTGGACGGCGAAGGCCGCAAGATGTCCAAATCGTTGGGCAACGTCATCAAGCCCCAGGAGATCATCCAGAATTTCGGCGCGGACATCTTAAGGCTTTGGGTCGCCTCCAGCAGTTACAACGATGATGTGCGGATCTCCAAGGAGATCGTGGACCGGTTGGTGGACGGCTACCGCAAGATCAGAAACACCGTGCGCTACTTATTAGGGAATCTGGATGGGTTTAATCCGGATGCCCACATGGTGCCGTACGCCAAATTGACCGACATTGACCGTTGGGCCCTGAACGCGTTGGCCAGGACAATGGACACGGTCAACAACGGTTATGAGCAATATGACTTCGTGAGCGTGTATAAATCCATCCATGCGTTTTGCAACGAGGATCTCTCGAGCATTTATCTTGACATCCTAAAAGATCGCTTATATACTTCATCGGCTCATGGGCTTGAACGACGTTCTGCCCAGACAGTTCTCTATCATATTCTCGACGCTGTAGTTAGGGTTTTGGCCCCGGTTTTGCCTTTTACCGCGGAAGAAATTTATACCCTTATGCCCAAAGGCGCCAGGCAGGGCGCGGCCGCCTCTGTGCATTTGTTAGACTGGCCTGAAGTCGAAAGCGAATGGCGTTCGGTCGAGCTTCAGGAGCAGTTTGCCGCGCTCATGGAATTGCGTCCTTTTGTTCTCAAAGCCCTCGAAGAAAAACGCCGGGAGGGCATGATCGGCAGTTCGCTTGAGGCAAGGGTGGTCTTTGAAACAGCCGGCGACCGCGATGAAACGTATTTAAAAGAACACAGCGAGATCCTTCACACGGTCTTTATTGTTTCGCAGGTCGAGATCAAACGCGTGGCCGAGGTCAAAGAGGGGACCAATGAGCGTTTCAGCAAAACATTGATTAAGGTCGAAAAGGCGCTGGGGGTGAAATGTTCCCGGTGCTGGAATTATAAAACAGACGTGGGCAAAGATGCCCAACACCCGGCGCTGTGCGGTACCTGCGCCAAAGTTGTTAAGGATGTGCCTCTTTAAGGTTGAGCTTGCCACAACAGTTGTCAGGTAAGGAGTCGTGAATGGCGAAGAAAAAAGTCGCGGTTAAGAAAAAAGTCAAGGTTACCAAAAAAGTAACGGTTGCCAAAAAAGCAACAGTTAACAAAAAGTTTGATAACTATCGGAAATCCCTGCTTGATATCAAGGAACAGGTCGCCGGTGATCTGCGGGTCATGAAAGATGAAAGCACGAACCCTAACGGGAACGGGGCGGGCGATGTGTCCGGCCATGCGCTTCATATGGCGGATGTGGCAACCGACATGTACGACCGCGAGTTCAATCTGGGGCTTGCCTCCAATGACCGCGAGACTTTAAGCCGCGTCAATGACGCTTTGCAGAGGATCAAGGACGGCGATTACGGCAGATGCATCCAGTGCGGAAAACCGATCGCGGCGGCACGTCTTAAAGCCATTCCTTATGTGGAAACCTGTGTCAAATGTCAGGAAGCGCTGGAAACCAAACGCCGCTAATGCGTTTGAAATTTAGACGACAAATCTTTTGAACCCCGGATGCCCGAAGATTTGTCGTCTTTTTTATTCATAAGATCTATGCACCAACTCATCCGTTCCCACTCAGACATTTTGATCTCCATCATCACGGTCGCGCTCGTTGTGTTCTCGGACCGCATCACCAAGAATTTCTTCTCCAAACTGCTTTCCGTGGGAGAAACGATACCGGTCATCAAGGACTTTTTTCATTTCACGCTCGTGCATAATACCGGCATGGCCTTTGGTCTCTTTAAAGACCACGGGATCGTTTTTATCATCATTCCGGTCATCGCCATCGCGCTTCTGGTCTACAACATTTATTATTACCGCGAGAATGAGAATCTAAGCCGCAGTTACATCTTCGCCTTTTCTTTGATCATGGGAGGGGCGATCGGCAATCTGATCGACCGTATCTCGATCGGACACTTCATTGATTTCTTTGATTTCCGTGTTTTCCCCGACTTTAATATCGCGGATTCCGCCATCACGGTCGGCGCCGGCGAATTGCGGCCGCTCACCAGCAACGACACGGCCGAG
>CAZLRE010000075.1:0-5474 GCA_964561885.1 uncultured Planctomycetales bacterium
GATCCCGAAAAGCACTGTCGGGATCGTCATAAAGAATATTTTCACATCCAGCATAGGCGACCATTCATCGATATATTTCAGGTCAAGCCTGGCCCATTCGTCGAAATCCTTGATCTTGTTGCGGCCGCTGACCTGCCATAAACAGGTCAGGCCCGGTCGCATGCTCAAACGGCGCCTCTGCCAGTGATCGTACTTCTCGACCTCCGAGGGAAGCGGCGGACGCGGCCCGATCAAACTCATGTCCCCGCGCAACACATTATAGAACTGCGGGAATTCATCCAGGCTGGTTTTTCTTAAAAATTTTCCGATGGGAGTAACGCGCGGGTCATTGTCCATTTTGAATGCCGGCCCGTCCATCTGATTGTGCGCCATCAGGTCCTTGAGTTTCCCCTCGGCGTCCTTGACCATGGTGCGGAATTTATAAAGCTTGAACCGGCGGCCGTTGAGACTGCATCGCTCCTGGGCAAAGACCGCCGGGCCGTCGGAGGTGCACCGGATGATGACGGCAATGACCAGAAACAGCGGCGCCAGAATGACGAGCGCGATCGCCGAAATAATGATATCCACAATGCGTTTCATGATCAGTTCCTGATGCCTGTGCGACGTTGTTTCATACGTCAAAAGCGGGAAACCGAGCATGACGTCCTGGCGGGGTTTGGTGAATTGTGTCTGAAAAAGGTCCATCGTGACGCTCACGGACACGCCGAGCGTCTCGCACGTGAGGATGACCGGCTGGATCTTATCCAGGGAGGCGCGCGGGACAATGAAGATCACATGGTCGACGGCCTTGCTTAAGATCACATCAGGGATGAACTCAAAATCGCCCACCACTTTGTAACCGCAAATGTCCTGCCCTATCCTGGATTGGTCCTCATCAATAACCCCGAGTATTTTCAGGCCGTATTCTTTATGGTTATTGACCATGGTGATGAAACGCTTGGCGCGCTCGCCGGTGCCTACCACCTTCTCGAAGGTTAAAAGAATGATCGTTACCAGAAATACAGCCGCAATGAGCGTACGGCTGATATAGGTGACCTTAAAAAGATAGGTGACGCAGCCGAAAATGATAAACACGATCACACCGGAGCGCAGGATGATCGACAGGACCTCTCCCAACCGGCGCAGGCGGAAGGATTGATACATGCCCAAGGCATACAGCGTCAGGGTCCAGGTCAGGGACAAGAACGGAATGAGCCAATAGTAGCTGCTTAAGAAATAAAGCCCCTCATACCGGTCCCGGATGACATAGGCGATCAGAAACGACACGGCGATGAGCACCATGTCGAAAAGGATATTACCCCGGCGGAAAAATGTTGCGTATTGTTTAAGCATTGATCGACTGTCCGTTTAAAATTTGACCATTATCCCCAGAGAGACCGTGTTCTTTTTATAATCGTCACCGGCTGAGGAAGAATCGTTGCGGCTGAACATGTAATCGAGTGTGGCCTTGACATTTTTGTTGATGTCGTAACTGGCCTTGACGCCGACGCCGTTAAATTTTTGTTTGGTGCCGCTTTGCTCGAATTCGCCGCCGCCGCTGAATAACACGCCGCCTAAAGACACACGCTGCGACACCTGCCTGTTGCCGTAAATGGATACCCTCCAGTTATCGAACACATCACTTGAGTCATAGTTAAAACTATGCTCCTTGGCGAAAATGATCCCGGCCTGGGTCGCTTCATCCAGTTCATTGAACAACCCGAATGAAAAATTCCCGTGAACCGAGTCGTCATCGTTGGCATCACGGATGAAATCGCTGCCGGCCTTGATATCCGCGTACAACTGTTCAGTTAAATATTGACGGACACCGACGGCAGGACTGTGCTTGTGCGCTGTTCCGTCCGGATCGAAATTATAGTTATGGTAATCGTAATACACCGATCCGATGGTGCGCGAGCTGAACTTGTAATCAGCCTGAAAACCGGGCTTATTGAGCATGGAACTGCTGATGGTACTGATGGAAGGATCGTAGAGCTGATTGGCGTATTTAAGTTTGACGGCAAATTGTTCGGTGAAATCATGATCATAACCGAGAGCGAATTTGTTAAGGTAATAATCGTAACGCCCTGCGGAGGTGCCGAACTCATCCGCTAAAGTGCGGGGACGTTCGGCATGAGTAAAGCTGTTCTTAACCAAGATGCGGTCGTGGCTTGAGAATTCTTTTTTGAATTCAAGGTCAAGATATTGGGATGTGCTGTTGTATTCATCTTCCTGGGCAAAGAGTTCCTGGTCAATGCTTCCATCGAATGTCAAAGATTCGGTTTTGGATTCATAAACACCTTCGAGCCCCAATTTGAAAAACGTGCTGAAATCATCTTTAACATCGGTCTCAGCGGACGTAATGTTATCGTCAAAACGGCCTTCGACCGTGACGAACGGCTTGATCTCAAAAATGCCCAGCTGATAAGAATATACGGCCGGCGCGCATAAAATGCTGATGATACAAAAGGCGAACTTTCTTAACTTTCGCATATCTCTCTCCACACTTTCCTGATAGTCAACTTGAGTTTAGCCCGTCAAAAGGCGCCGTTTAAGTCGTTTAATAAGTCTAAGATTATATTGAATAGATATTAATTTGTAAATACTTAATATTTCTGGTGGTTAGAGAGCTTTCTAGGGGCTGGATCGATATCTTAAGACCTTGGTGCTGTTGAACAAACGATCAATACCTTAAAGTTTCATGTTGCCTGCTAAAATTGCAGAGGAAGGTTTTAAACCCTCCCTTGCGTCCATTATTCATCTTTGAACTGACTGGACCTGAGGATGATCAAAACCATAAGGACCAGGACCCCTCCCGCGATGGCATACGCTTGGGACTGCGGGGTTAACGGAAGTTCCCAGGGAGACGGTTCATCCACAGGAAGCGACGCCTGGTAGGCATTTAGGATCGGCGAGTTGACCCCGCGGGAATCTTTGACAGCCGGCGAAAGACATCCCGAGACAAGCAAAATATTGATAAATACCAGCAATATCCTAAAACGCATGGATTGATTCTACATCCCAAATGTTGTAACACAAAGCAGAATCTCAGCAAATGAACATCCGGGAACTTGACAGGGCCTGCCAATTCGCCTAGAGTATGGACACTTATGTCCGAATCCCCCATCCAAACGCCCCCAAGGCTGGCCAAGAAATTTTCGTTATCCCCGGAGATATGGGTCTTTTTGACGCTGACCCTTTTGTCGGGGGCGATCCTGTTCAAATACATCGATTTCACCCCGCATGTCGATTATGACTTTTTCTTCTCCAACGAGGACGCGCATTACCAAGCCGATACCAATATCTCCAAACTGTTCACACGCAAGGACAGCCAGATCATCATCAGCGTCAGCGGGAACATCTACTCGAAAACTTACGCCGACAAGATCAGGCATCTGAATTCCATCGTCAAGGGCATGAATGGGGTCACCGGGGTCAAAAGCATCGCCGACGGACCGCGCGACCTTAAAGACGCGCTCGAAAGCCCGTTCTGGAGCAGGCTCCTGATCGCGGACAGCAAACAGTCCACCAATGTTGTTGTGATCGTCCAAAGCTCATCTCCAAATTCAATGATCAAGAAAATAGAGAACCTGACGAGCGTCATGGACGAACCGGATTTCCGCATCAAGATCTCCGGCTTTCCTTTCGTCGTTGAACAGATCCAGAAACAGCTGCAGAAAGACCTGATCAAATTCACGGCCCTGGCCTTTGTCCTGTTTGCGACCGTGGTCATCCTGATCTTCCGCTCGTGGAGGATATTCATCGGCATCATCGTGACCTGCGCGAACGCGAATGCCATCACCTTCATGGTGAGCGAACTCTTGAACCTGCGCATCGGATTATTGACCGCGAATCTGGCGACCATCACGCTTGTCCTGACATTGTCGCAGATCATCTTCCTGACGTTCAACTGGCAAGGTATCCGCCATATCGCCGACCCGCGCGCCCGTGTCGATGCGGCCATGAAAATGACCTGCATGGCCTCCTTCTGGTGCATGCTTACGACACTCCTGGGGTTCTTGAGCCTCATGTCGGTGCCGGCGCGGCCTTTAAGCGAACTGGGGATATCCGGCTCGATCACGACTTTGCTGTCGTTTATCACGGTCTACACCATTTATCCCGCATTCCTGCGCACCATCGACCATGTTCACGGCGAAGACCCGAACAGCGAGAACGATTTCTACCGCTGGCTGCATGTCGTCTTTGAAAAAGGCAAGGTCCTCATCATTGTGGCCATCATGGGAACGATCGCCTTTACCGTGCCCAAACTTTGGGAATTGAACACCGACCCCAGCCTCCTGTCCTACTTCTCTAAAAAGGGCGAGATCCACGAAGGCCTCTCGTATATCGACACCAACGGCGGGAGCTCTCCTTTGGTCATTGTCGTTAATGACAAGGACGGCCAGACGCTCGACAGCAACAAAATTTATCAAAGACTGTGGGAACTGCAGAAGGACCTGGAACGCCAGCCGGATGTCGGCACCATCATTTCCCTGCCCACGCTCATGGCCGAAGGCAAACGGCTTCCGTTGTCATTCCTTCTCAACTGGAACTGGTTCTTTCAGGCCCTCGACCAGCCGCAATACGACTACATATCGAAAAGTTTCATCTCTGAGGACCGCAGATCAGGGCTTTTCCTTCTGCGCATGAAAGAGAACGGCCGCAAAAGCTCGAGGATCGATGTCATCGCCAATCTCGGAACGGTCATCGAAAAACACGGCTTTACGCCGTCACTGGTGGGGGGCATTTACGCTTTGCAGGGACATCTCTCAACGCTCGTTGCCGAGAGCCTGATCCATTCACTGGGCGGACTGATAGGGATATTCGCGATCATCGCATTCGTGTTCGGACGATCGCTGAGGATTTCGATCGCCATGGCCATGAGCATCGGCCTTATTCCTTTAAGCATTCTGGGGGTGATCGGATATTTCCATGTGCCGCTGGACACCATCGCGGCCCCGGCGGCGAACGTGGCCATCGGCATGGGCATTGACTCCATGATCCACATGGTCAACATCTTCCATCTCTCCAAACACATCCCATCGAATTCCGAACGCTGGGCGCATGTGGCGCGCACCATGTGGCAGCCCATCATCACCTCAATGCTCGTCATCTGCGCGGGTTTCGGGATCTTCTTTTTCTCCTCTTTCCCGCCGACACAGCGTTTCGGCGGCACGATCGTCTTCGGCGCGTTCATCGCCGCCTTCACCGCGCTGTATATCTTTCCGCTTCTCGCAAGACGAAAGTAATCAAAGAACACATGTGCACAGGTGCACATGAACACAAAGCACACCAGTAAACAAAAGAGCACAGGCAAAACACCTGTGCTCTTCTTGTGCTCTTGCGACTTGTGTCTTGTGCTCTTATTTAACGTGCGCCTTAATGATCTTCACATCCACCACGGGCTTGTCGCCCGGGCCGGTCTGGGTGTTCTCGATGGCGGTGACCACATCCATGCCCGAGATGACCTCGCCGAAGATCGTATGCTTCATGTT
>CAZLRE010000075.1:5484-6280 GCA_964561885.1 uncultured Planctomycetales bacterium
TTGGTGCCGGGACCGCGGTTGGCCATGGCCAAGAGCCCCGGTTTGTTGAATTGCAACGAAGGCGTCACTTCATCTTCGAACTCGAACATCCAGATGCTTTCCCCGCCGCGTCCGGTTCCCGTCGGATCGCCGCCCTGGATCATAAAACCTTTGATGACCCGGTGAAAAATGGTGCCGTTATAATATCCCTTTTTGATGTGACCGATCAAATTCTCGCACGCCTTGGGCGCGACCTCTGGATATAGCTGGATCTCGATATTGCCCTGGGTCGTTTCAAATACAACGATCGATTGACCGCCTTTGTTCATACTCTCCATCAGTCCCCCTGCGTTAGCCAAATTAACCAATACACCGCCTAAAGCGAGCGCGATACCCGCTGTCCATAAAGAAACCTTCCCGAAGAAACCCTTATTCTTGTTCATATGTGTCCTTTCGCAAAACGGTTAAACTTTTTTACCATGACCATAATTTTTAAATCTATTGTCCAGCCAATGCGTTTATTTTATTGGATTTTTCCAAAGACTCAACTGATATATTAAAGAAATCCTTAGGTCCGGACGGTGAAGTTGGCAATCATATTGCTTGAACGCTAAGAACGTGTGCGTTATACTTGAATCAAATGGACTCGATGTCGGAAAAGTTTTCTCCCCCGCACTCATCAAACTCCAAGACACCGTTAAGAGCGCAAATAGAATCGCCGGCCCGATCAACTCCGGCGGCGGAACCATATTATTTCAGGAGACATTCATGAATACCACCGAGACAACAAACCCCTCAGCGGCCAACTATCCCTGGC
>CAZLRE010000075.1:6290-7899 GCA_964561885.1 uncultured Planctomycetales bacterium
AAAGCCCCGACATCTGGCGAAGTTCCTGGCAGCTGGTCAACACGCTGGTGCCTTACGCCTTCGTTTGGTATCTGATGATCCAGAGCCTGAAGGTCTCCTATGCGCTGACGCTTGCGCTGGCTGTTGTGGCATCTCTGCTTCTGGTGCGCATATTCATCATCTTTCACGACTGCGGCCACGGATCGTTCTTCAAGTCCCAGAATGCCAACCGTTTTTGGGGCCTGGTGACCGGTATTCTCGCCTTTACGCCGAGCAGTTACTGGTGGCGCGAACACGCCCAGCATCACGCCTCGGCCGGTAATCTCGATGACCGCGGCGTCGGCGATATCTGGACCCTGACGGTGCAGGAATATCTGAAGTCCCCGTTATGGACGCGGATCAAGTACCGCTTCGCCCGCAATCCGTTATGCCTTTTTATTATCGGACCGTCCTTCCTTTTTCTCTTCATCCACCGCTTCTCGGATAAAAAGACCACCAAACAAGGCGTTCAAAGCGTGCTTTTGACCAACTTAGGCATTCTCGCCGTCGGGACGCTCTTGAGTTCTTTGATCGGCGTGAAAGAATACATCGCCATCCAGCTTCCGGTGGTCATGATGGCAGCCTCTGCCGGAGTGTGGCTGTTTTACGTGCAGCACCAGTTTGAAGGGGTTTATTGGGAACGCGATCCGAAGTGGGACTATGTCGATGAGGCTTTAAAGGGAAGCTCTTTTTATAAACTGCCGCGGGTCCTGCAGTGGTTCACGGGCAACATCGGGTTCCATCACATCCATCATTTAAGCCCGCGCATCCCGAACTATTATCTGGAAAAATGCTACAACGAGATCCCGATGTTCCGGGAAATCAAACCGGTCACATTCCTCACCAGTTTAAAAGCCATCACCTACCGTTTGTGGGACGAACAGCACCAGCGTCTGGTCGGATTCGATTATCTCAAGACCCTTCCCAAGATCGCTTGATCAAACCGCCAAAAGTAACCTCGTAGGTTACTTTTGGCTCATTATTCTCCGGCAGGAACTAGAGGCGTAACCGCATCAGGCGTACCGGCCGGCTTGGGCGTCTCGCCATAAACTGTCAGCGTAAATTCCAAAGGCACAAGGCCCATCGAACTCTGGGTGGATTTGTTGGCGCCGATCGACAGACGGTTGGCTTCAAAACCGGATGACAGCATCAGGTCATAAACGATCTTCGCCCTGCTCTGGGCCAGAACATCCAGCGCGAGCTTATCCGGCGGGGAATCCTCGATCAGCTGGCGTTTGATCTCGGCATTGAGCTCTGGATTATCTGCAATGTTTTCCTTCTTGCGCTGATATTCGTTGATGAGCTTATACAAGGCGCGCACGCCGAAACGCCTTTGATACAGCGTCCGGTACACCGCGCTTTCCAGCTTGGTGGACTCCTCCTTGAGCTCGAAGAAATCCTTGTTGAATACATCCGTCTTGATCGCTTTCCAGTCGACTTCAGGGTCATAACTGCCGTTGATCACCAGCGAAAGTTTGGGACGCTGTTTAAGGCCTTCGGTAATGGCCAGGAGCTTGGCTTTGTCTTCTTCTGACAGTTCTGCTTTCCCCGGAGTAAATCTCACCTCACCCGTTTCATCGGTCCCGCTGTC
>CAZLRE010000076.1:0-7898 GCA_964561885.1 uncultured Planctomycetales bacterium
GATCGAAAGCAAAAGCTAATAAAAAACAAAAGGTGGTCTCATGAGTGAAATTATCGATTTGAAAGATTTTATGGAACGCGTTCAGGATGACAAGGAGCTTTTGCTGGAGCTTTTGGATATCTTTCAGGAAGACTTTGTAGGCAAACGCCAGGCCCTTGATGAGGCTGTCAAAACCAAAGACATTACCAAGATCAAGGAACTGGCCCATTCGTTGAAAGGCGCCTCCGGCAATATTTCAGCCAAAGAGATGCACGCCAATTTTCTTAAGATCGAAACTGCTGCCAAGAGCGATGACGTCGACCAGGCCGCCAAAATATTAAAGGACATCGACGTCCAGTTTACCCAGATCAAAGAGTTCGCTGCCAGGATCAAGAAGGAATTCACCTCCTGATCGTCTCTGTCCAAGCATGACTTCTCAGAACGAAAACCGTTTACTGGTTATGGCCCGCCGGTTCCTCGCAAGCGGCTTTGGTGCCCACAGCCTCGTGCTGATCGGCATCGGGTTATCAGTATACTTTAGCGCCATCTTTCATCCTTTTGTCCATGATGATGTTGTGTTCATTCTGCAGAACCCCAACATCGCTCGCTGGGACAATATCACAGACGCTTTTTTTCGTCCGTCGATCCCCCAGATCTTTGAAGGTCTGGTCACGCCGTATTACCGGCCTGTCCTGGAAGTCCTTTATCGTTTTCAACATGCGATCTTCGGTCTTAATCCGCACGGCTTTCATTTGTTCAATGTGCTTGTGCACATTGCCAATACCATGCTCGTCTATTGGCTGATCGATGGTTTGATGCGAAACCGCGCATGGGCGTTTGCGGCATCTGTTATCTTTCTTGTGCATCCTGTTCAGACACAGGCTGTGGCCTGTGTTTCAGGCGTTTCGAATTTAGCGTGCGCGTTTTTTATGCTGATCGCTTTGAATGCGTATGTCCGTTCATCGCAAAGTGAACACAATGCCCGAAGGTTTTGGTTTTTAGTTGTCGCAGTGTTTGGTTTTACTCTGTCTTTGTTCAGCAAAGAACAGGCGGTTGTCTTTCCGTTCTTGTGTCTGGCCTATGAGTTTTTAAACACAGACAGAAGGTCATTGTCACGTTCGGCCGGACGACTGTTGGCGGTAATCCTGCCTTTAGTGGTTTATTTTGTTGTACGATTTTCTCTTTTCGGCAGTTTTGCCTCAGCCATTTTTGAGAATGCCGGCGAGCTGAAGCTGCGTCTTTTGGCCATTCCCGGAACGGTTCTGATGTACGCCGGGCTTGTTGTTTGGCCTGCGGACCTGCATTATTACCGCAGCATCGATATCCTTGCGCCTTTCATGCGCTCCTGGGGAATCTTCGCCCTGGCGTGTATTTTCATCCTGGTTTTATTGAGAGCTTTGAAGGGACAGGACAGGCAATGGTCGTGTTTCGGGTTGTTTTGGTTTCTGATCGGTCTTGCGCCGGTCTTAAACATTATTCCGCTGGTGAATGAATATTCGTACGTTGCTGCGGCTGAACATAATCTTTATGTTCCGCTGATCGGAGTTCTTATCTTTGGTTGCGGCGTGGTCAACCAGCAGATAGCGTCATTGGATGCCATTAAAAGAGTTTTTTTAATCCTATTTTTTATGGTTTTGGTTATTGGTCTTGGTTCGGCTTCGGTCAGACAAAACCATTTCTGGCACAATGAGATCACATTGTTCAAGCGGGCATTGGAATTCCAGCCTCAATTGGGACGCGTTCATATCCTTTTGGGCAAGGCCTATTTTCAGGCGGGACGGATGGATGAGGCGATCGCTGAATTTGATCTGGCCGGCGATATCATGGACCGGTATGCCCGCAAAGCCTCAACCCCGAAGGCCAGGCGTTTTTATGACGGAATGCTCAAAGGGATTTATGCCGACAGCGCCCAGGCCTACGCCTTTAAAAGGGATTTCCGGTCTTCCGTGGCCCGCTATGACAAAGTTTTGGCCCTGGATCCGCACGACAGCCATATGTATTCCAACCGGGCATTGAGTTTGATCGGACTCGGGGATATCGACGCCGGTATGAAGGATCTTGAGCAAGCGCTGGCCCTTGATCCCGACAATCTTCTGGCCGCTAATAATCTGAGCATTTGTTACATTCAAAAGGGGAATGTGGACAAGGCTAGGGAAATGCTGACTTTTATATTGTCCAAAGACCCGGGTTTCAAAGCGGCGCGTGATAATCTCGATGAACTCAACAGGTCTCAGCCCCGGCAGTAACCTACGAGGTTACTTTTGGGCGCAGGCGATAAAACCGTAGCGTTTTTGATTATTGTCATTTAATGTAGGGGGTGGTTTCCCTAGCCTATCTGAAGACAGTCCAGGACAGGCAAACCACCCCCTACAGGAGAAATATTTATGGAATTGATCTGGGTTGCGATCGTAGGTTTTATTTTTTTGATGGGGCTTGCCTTGTTCATTTACCAGCTTCCGGCTGAGAAATTAAAACGCAAACGGCCGGTTGTTCCTCCACCGGTCAAAGAAATGGATTGGGAGGCGATCGCCAAACGTTGGGAGAAAAACATCGCCGTGTTAAGTAATGAAGTCGCGACCCTTAAGAAGGAAAGAAGGTCTTTTATCGACCAGTTGGAGGACCAGAAAAAGATCATTCAGGAACAGATCGAGCAGCTGGCGCGCGAAAAGGCCTGGCGTGAAAAGGAAACGCAGGTGGTCGAGAAAGTCAAGAACGTGGATCATGAATTAAAGGAAGAATTGCGCCGGGCGCAGAACGCTCTCAACGAAGACCATTCAGTGAGGTTGCGCCTGGATATTGAGCTTCAGGAGCTCAAGATCGCGTTAAGTAAGTCAAAGGAAGAGGCGCGCGCGTTGACAGTGAAAGTGATGGCGCTGGAGAAAGAATCAGAGGGCGACAAGAAAGAATTGCGCGAGTTAAAGCGCACGAACGCGGAGTTAAAGAAGCAAAAGGAAGATGTCCAGTGGATCGCCAAGTCGGATTACGACGAACTTTTGATGAAATTCAAAAAGGTGGACAGTGAGTTGGCGCGTTTAACAAGAGATCAGAGTGCTGACAGCAATGAAACCAAAAGCCAGTAATGCTTAATGGAAAAATTCTTAAATCAATGAATTTCTTCTTCAAATGCATGTTGCCTTTGTTTTTTCTTGTTTTAGTGGTCTGCCCTTCAACGGCATTTGCCACAACGTCTATGACTGGTGGGGCATCTTTGAGTGGGAAAGCTGCAATCCCGAGTGTTGCCGCCCCAGCATGTTCCTCTGCTTGCGCATCAGCTTTGACCGTACCAGAGTGTGCGGCTTTACCCTCTTGTCAGTGGATTTTGACCGAATGCTTACCTATTGCAAATTGTCCTGATTTTACAGACGAAGTAAATTGTGATTGCAATGGATGCGTTTGGTGTTCAGGTGCTTGCACCGTTGATGGCGGTGGAGTCTGTTGAACGTATACGCTTATGGGAAAATTCTTTTGCATCATTGTTCATCGCAGTGGATTTTAACGAAGACATTCAGTTCAAGAAAATAATCATCATGCCTCGATCCGACCAATTTTCATCGCGCACCAACTGGGATATGGGCGCCAATCGTTTGAACGATGAACTTGAACGTCTTCGCGCACAAGGTCAGGCGGTCATCGATCTCACGGAATCCAATCCGACCCGCTGCGGTTTTTCCTACCCGAAACAGATCCTGGAAGCGTTGGGCCATCCGAACAATCTGAATTATCAGCCGGATCCCAAAGGAATGCTTACGGCCCGTGAGTCAGTGAGTCAGTATTATTCCAGGCAAGGGAAACAGGTCGATCCAGAAACGGTCATTTTGACCTCAAGCACATCCGAGGCCTACACGTTTTTGTTCCGGCTTCTGGTCAATCCGGGAGAGAAAATCCTCATCGCGCGGCCCAGTTATCCGTTATTCCAATATTTGATCGAACTTTCGGATGCTGTTTATGATTTTTATCCGCTCGTGTATGAAAGCGGCCGATGGCAGGTGGATTTTGACGCTCTCGCAGAGGCCATCGACCCCAAGACCCGCGCGATCATTCTGGTCAATCCCAACAATCCGACGGGCTCTTATATCACTACTGACGAACGAGACCGGCTCAACCGCTTGTGCCGTGAGCATAACCTGGCGCTGATCGTCGATGAAGTGTTCTTTGATTACCGGTTGGATCCAAATGACAAGGACGGGGTCAGCTTTATCGGCAACTCAGAGGTCCCGACCTTTGTTCTAAACGGGATTTCAAAAACGCTTGGGTTGCCTCAGATGAAATTGTCCTGGATCGCCTCAAGCGGTCCGGCAGAATATGTTCAAGAAGCGGTCAAACGCCTCGAGATGATATCCGATACGTTCCTTTCGGTCAATACGCCGGTGCAAAATGCCTTAGGGGCCTGGTTATCGAAACAGGGAGAAGTTCAATCGGGCATTCTTGAACGCGTTCGTCGGAATCATGCCTTGATCAAAGATTCTGCTCTCCGTTTTGACATTGAGTTTCGTCCGACGCAGGGAGGATGGTACGCCGTGTTCGGGGTTCCGTCCGTCAGCGATGAAGAGGGGTGGGTGCTTGAATTGCTTACGCATAAATATGTGCTGGTCCATCCGGGATATTTCTTTGATATTCAGGAAGATGGTTTCTTTGTGGTCAGTTTGCTTGCGGCCCATACGGACATGGAAAAAGGGCTCAAGGGTATCGGTGAATTGATCAAGGGGTCAAAATGAAGATCTACACAAAGAACGGCGACCGCGGCCAGACAGCGCTCATCGGCGGAAGGAAAGTTGCCAAGGACGATCTGCGCATCGAATGTTACGGCACGGTGGATGAACTGAATTCCGCGATCGGTGTTGTTGTTTCTTTGATGAGCGGCCAGGCGCATTGGAAAAAGGTACTCGTCTCTATTCAGGACCGTTTGTTTATTGTCGGTTCTCTTTTGGCCAATGATCCCGATGGATCCCGGATGCGTCTTCCGCAGCTCGGTGAGAAGGACGTTGTTCTTCTGGAAAAAGAGATCGATGCCATGACCGCAAAACTTCCGGCACTTAAGTCTTTTATCCTTCCCGGCGGTTCAAAAGAGTCTTCGTTCTGTCAGCTAGCCCGCGCTGTCTGCCGAAGGGCCGAGCGCCGGGTCGTGGCGTTATCCAGAAAGGGCAAGGTCGATAGGCTCATCATTGTGTATTTAAACCGGTTGTCGGATTATCTCTTTGTTCTGGCCCGCGCGCTCAATCAGAGCCGGAAGGTGAAGGACGTTCTCTGGAAACCGGATGTTTAGCGCATTCGCGGCAAGGGAAGAAGGGTTTCCCAATTTCAGGATTCTTTGGTAATATAACTCCCTTGATGAACCAATAAAGGCGGAAGAATTATGAAAAGACCCGAGTGGGATGAATATTTCCTGAAGTTGGCCATGCTCGCATCCGAGCGGGCCACTTGCCCGCGCATGCACTGCGGCTGTGTGCTCGTCAAGAACAAGAACGTGATCTCAACCGGCTATAACGGCTCCATTCCCGGCGACGACCATTGCGATGAGGTGGGATGTCTCATTGTGGACAACCATTGCGTGCGCACGGTCCACGCGGAGATGAACGCGCTTATCCAGGCTGCCCGGCGCGGGCATGCGGTGGAAGGCGCAACCGCTTATATCACCAATATGCCCTGCACGACATGCGCCAAAGCGCTGGTGACTGCGGGCATCAAACGCGTGGTCGTGTTCTCCGATTATCACGACACATTGGCTTTGCAGTTTTTCACCAAAGGGGGCGTCAAGATCGAGAAATTCAATATGCCCTCCAAAGAGATCCGATACGACCTGAAGAATTATTCCTCGGCGCGGTAGACAATTATGGATAAGATCAAAATTCTTATAGCGGATGATGAGCTCGACATTCTGGAGATCATGGCCAAAAAGATCGCGGCCGCCGGTTTCGATGTGGTGACCGCATTTGACGGCGAGATGGCCTGGGAAAAGATCAGAAGCGAGTCTCCCGACGTCCTTATATTAGATCTTACCATGCCCAAAATGGACGGCTTTTCTGTGCTTAAACTTCTGCGCTCAACTCCGCCTAACGACAAATGGATACCGGTCATCATTGTGTCCGCGTTGGGCGACGTCAAGGACATGGAGCGCGGCATGGAACTGCAGGCCGACCATTATCTGGTCAAACCCTGCACGGTCGAAGAGATCCTCAAAGGGATCAGGCTTATGCTTTCGCTCGCCCCGCAGCGCAGGGCGTCCGCGGAACCGTAAAGAATGTATGAAGATCCTCTTAACCGCCCTTTTTGTAGTGGTCTTTTTTTATGTGCTCGTGCGGTTCTTGGAAAAGACCAGCATCTTTTATCCCTCCCGGATCGTTGAGATCACGCCGGACCGTTTTAAACTTCCTTTTGAAGACATCATCCTGACCACCGAAGACGGGGTCAAGATCAACGGCTGGCTCATCTTAAAGCCGGGCGCCAAAAGCACATTGTTGTTTTTTCACGGCAACGCGGGCAACATCAGCGACCGTTTGATGAAATTGCGGTTTTTCTATGAGATGGGGGTCAACACATTCATCATTGATTACCGCGGGTACGGCCGCAGCCAGGGAACACCTTCGGAAGAAGGGATCTACCGCGACGGACGCGCGGCGTATGATTTTCTCAAAAGTCGAGCAGATATTGGGAATTTGCCGATCGTGATCTACGGAGGTTCATTGGGCGGC
Source organism: uncultured Planctomycetales bacterium (assembly GCA_964561885.1). Taxonomy (GTDB): domain Bacteria; phylum Omnitrophota; class Gorgyraeia; order Zapsychrales; family Fredricksoniimonadaceae; genus JAGNTT01. Next base: position 6,669 of record CAZLRE010000076.1, read on the forward strand.
GCGGTTGCGATCGACGTGGCGCTTAAGCGTCCGGTCGCGGGGCTTATCATCGATTCATCTTTTCCGTCGGCGCCGGCCATGGCCAGGATCATTTATCCGGTCATCCCGACGTTCTTCATGAGCGTGAAACTCGACTCGATCAATAAGATCAAGACATTGTCTGTTCCGAAACTTTTTATGCACAGCACGGACGATCAAGTTGTGCCGTTTCGTTTGGGGCAGGAGCTTTATGAAGCGGCGCCGGAGCCCAAAGAATTTGTGACGTTAACCGGCGGACACAACGACGCCCATATTGATTGCAAAGATAAGTTCCTGAACTCCATTGCGGGATTTCTTAAGAATGGGAACTGGCTATGAGCGGTTTTTACAGGGTCCAAAGAAATCAGATCGTTTCTCAGTCAGGTAAGCCTGTCATGATGCGCGGGGTCAACACCGGCGGCTGGCTCATGATGGAAGGCTATATCCTTCAGGCGCCGAGTCTGGCTGTTGCCAAATTTAAAAAGGAATTTGCAAAGGCTTTGGGGGCAAAAGCGCTATTGGAATTTGAGAAGAGTTTCAATGACACTTATATCCGAGAAGAGGATTTTTGTTTTATTGCCTCATCCGGTTTTAATTCCGTGCGCGTACCGTTCCATCACGGTTTGATCGAGACCAAACCCTATCATTATGATGCCGGCGGTTTGGCTTATCTGGACCGCGTGCTGTGGTGGGGGAAGAAGTTCGGTCTTGGTATCATTCTGGACCTTCATGCGGCGCCCGGCGCGCAGAACCATGACTGGCATTCCGACAGCGACGGAACAGCTGGTCTTTGGACATCAAAAACCTATCAAAACCGCGTGTTCGCGTTATGGGAATTTCTGGCGGACCGCTACAAAGATAATCCCTCGGTCTTGGGATATGATCTCTTGAATGAAGCGGTCATTGCCGATCAAGAACTGCTGAATGGTTTTTATAAGAAGCTGATCAAGACCATCCGTTGTGTGGACCGCAATCATATTTTATTTGTGGAAGGCAACCGCTGGGCGCAGGATGTGTCCTGCTTGGAAAATATAGAAGACGATAATATGGTCGTGAGCATTCACTTTTATGAACCGATCGAGTACACTTTCCATTTGATCCCATTCTTAAAGTATCCATTGAAGTCGAAAAACGGTGTGTGGGGTAAAGCGCAGCTTAAGAAACGTCTTGAAGAATATGTCCGTTTCTCCGAGAAGCATAAACGGCCCATTC
>CAZLRE010000077.1:0-664 GCA_964561885.1 uncultured Planctomycetales bacterium
GCATTCGGAGCAAAACTTCTTGTCCATATTCTCACCCACGATCATGCCTCCCACCGCGCCAATGGCTCCGCCGATCGCGGCACCTTCAACACCGTGGTCGCTTTGATGACCGATAATACCACCCACCGTTGCCCCGCCCAGTCCGCCTAATGCAGCGCCCTTCTGGGTCGTGGTACATCCTGATGTTGTGACCACCAATGCGACCATTAACACTGTCGAGAATCTCATTTCGCCCTCCTTGATAGACTCATGTAAGACCTCTGCGCGCTGTGTGCCTGCGGCGGAAATAAAGAATCTAAATTTAGAAATAATTTACAACATTTAACGGTAATTGCGAAACACAAAAAACTTTTTCTCTCCGGCCTTAAGACTATCGCGGCCCAAACTTACTTTATTCAAAGCTTGGCCGTCCTGGGTATATGTCTGCACGAAAAACTCATAGTCTCCGGGCTCAAGGATAAGCCTCGCCAGACGGATCGCTGCCGGAAGAGTCTGCCAACTGCGCAGATCCGCGCGTTCTGTCGATAAATTGTAAAGACTGCTTAAGAAATTAAATCCATATGCCGCATTATCCCCCCACTTGTCTTCGATCTCTTCGCTTACGACCCGCTGGGCGGCATATTTGATGGCCGGCCGGATAACAGCCTTGGCAAATATCTGCACC
>CAZLRE010000077.1:674-7879 GCA_964561885.1 uncultured Planctomycetales bacterium
CTTTCGACTGTCTAAAACTTTGCGGGCAATGGCCTCAATATCCTGGCCCACGAACGCAGGCTGGACAAAGGCCAGCTGATCGTTACGCTGGGCCGAGAACTCTGATGATGCGATCTCGCTGTAACGTGAAACGAATTTGGGAAAAACGATCTGTGTCACATGACGGGGATCAAACGGCACAGGAACGATGCCGGATATCTTGACCGGCGAGAAACCGGTATACTGCACCAGATAGACTTCTGCCTTTCTCGCTTTCTCCTTCAACGTCATAAATTGGACATCAGGGAATTCCCGGCGGTATTTGGAAAACTCTGCGGTTCCCATGAAATCGGCGAGGGTCAGAAGGTTCTCTTTTAAAAGCCCAGGAACCTCGAGCTCAAAATTCTCTCCGCCTTGCGCTTTATAAATGTCATAAGCTTTTGCGTATGATATAAACGCGTCGTTGAGGTCCTGCTGGGTTCCATTGACCTCATATAAAATGCCCATCAAGAAACGGCCGAAAGCGTCCTCTTTATAAACATTCTCGCCTTTATAAAGCGCGTTAAGGAGATTTAATTTCGAATTCATGTCGCGCGCCTCGACCAGCGCCTCGTTGGTATCGCCTAACATGACATAATTCATGGCCTGAAAAATATTGACCAAAGTGTATTCGTAGTCGTCGCCGCGATACGGGGCCGCATAATCGTTGAGCGCCCAGGCGCTGGCGAGTTTAGATATGGATTTCGTGTAGAGTTGATCGAAGATGCGTTGCGCGCTTGCGAATGAATGGATACTGTCGCTGTAACGCCCCAGACAATGCTCGACCATACCGCGGTCAAGCCAGTACAAAAGCGCGTTGTTCCTTCCGTAAACGGCGGGATTATCGCCTAATGCCGCGGAAGCTGATTCCAGCTTCTGCGCATAGACAAGGCTGTTGACCCGCGGCTGGACCGGCGGCGCGCTGGCGCAGGAAGAGGCGGAAAACAACAGGGCAACGGCCAAACAGGCTGTTGCCCCAGAGGGAAAGATTGGTTGAGTCATCATACAAACGATCGATTAATGGCCACGGCAAAGCAATCGGCCGCACGCCAACATTTCAAACTTATAAACTGGCCTTCGGACGCTCGACCAGCTTCTTGATCTTTTTCTGGCCCAGCCATACCTTTTCGTTCGTGCGCATATCGATCATTTCAAGGTTGGCCTGATACAGCACCGCGTACTTGCCCCGGACCTCATCTTTAACATCATTGATGGTGCCTTTGAGCATGAAACTTGCCCCGGTCTCCATCCCTTTGGCGGCGATCGTCTCCGGATTGGTATTGCCCAATTGCTGGTCCTCGCGCTCATCGCGGACCTCTTCGCGCTCGACTTTGGCGGCGACGAATTTGACCTTGCGCGAATTGATCAAAGCTCTCTCAAGGTCCTGGACAAAAACATCCGTGTTGATGTGTTCATGCGTGCGGTTAAGAATGGTTCCGACGATGACCACCGGGTCTTTGCCGTTGGCCTTATTAAAATCTGAAACCCATGCGCCCGAGAGGCAGTCAGCGACCATCTCTTCAGCCACCAGACGCGCGTCCGTGTCATTCCAGCGGCCGCTTAGATCGACAATATTCTCTGGTTCCATGCGCGTGACTTTAGTGGCGCACCCAGCCGAAATAAAAATAACTGCTATAACGACCATTATTAAACCCAACGACTTTTTCATTTTAAACTCCTTTTCTAAACTTTGCTCGACTAAGGTATAATCCCTATATGTTATGCGATGATTCCAGAACTTTTTCATGCCCCTATTGCGGGAGCGACAATGATCTGACGGTTGATCCCACCGGCGGCAGACGCCAAAGATTTGTCGTGGACTGCGAGATCTGCTGCCAGCCGATCACGGTTGAACTCAGCTTATCCGAAGGCTTTCTGGACATACATGTCAGACGAGAGAACGAATAGATCCTGCACACTTTGCCAACGACCCGACTTCCAACCGATCATTTCTTTTCTTTAACGACGATGCTGTCCTTATGTTCCTTACGGATGACGGCAAGCATGGCCTGGGCTTTTTCCGGCGTGTCAAAAGAACCGGTGCGCACGCGGTACCATACGCCCTTGTCCCCCAGATCGCTCATTTGAACATACGCCGTTACGCCCTGGTTACCCAAAGTCTTCACAATGCTGTCGGCACGCGATTGTTCCTTGAATGAATACAACTGAATGGCATAGGTGACCTGGTTTCCGGCTTCCGTGTTAGCCACAATGGCCGGCGACGTGACAGGATCTTCCTGGACAACAGAGGATTTGGAACCATCCGGGTCTGCCGAATACGAAGAAAGCGCGGTTGCTTCTTCTTTGAGAAAATCGCTGACAGCCACTGCCTCTTTTTCAACCTTGCCCTGATTCACAGCCAAGATAATGATCACAATCCCTGCGGCTACGAGAGCCCAAACAGGCCAGGCGTCTTTGATCTTTCCGGATGCCATGTTAACCCGCCCTAACGATGATTGAATACCTTGATGGATTTGCCGATTGTTGACGACAACTTTATAAAAAGAGATCAACCCGATATCTTTTTTTCCAAAACATCCAGCCTTTGCGAGATCTGTTTCAAATATTCAATGATGACGGCATGGGGGTATTGCGCGTCGATACCGACCGCGCTTTCGGAACGGATGCGTTCAATGGTTTTCTGATACTCTTCTTTGGGTATTTCTAAGGGACTTTTCTGTGGCATAGCTGGATGGATTATACACCAAAAATAATAAACAGAAACGATGTTTTTGACCGGTCTTTATGACGGCACGACCGCATCATCCGCGACCGCGGGCGGCTCCGGGAACTTTCCGTTCAACACCCCCTGCACCATATTTTTGACGTCATCGCTGAAATCTTTGCTGAGGATCCACTGCAGATAGGACGGGTCTTGTTTTGCGATGTCGCGGATGCTCAGGGTGCGCGCGTACTTGCCGAACATCATGTACAGTTCACCGTTCCACCAGCGGAACTTGCGCTCGGCGTCAAAGAACTCGGAGGTCTGTTTATAGTCGAACTCCTGAAGCTTTTCTAAATCCTCCGATCCCTGGCCGTATAACACCGCTTGCGCGGCGAGGATCTCAAGCGTGGCTTCGGTATCGACCAAGGCCGCGTGCGCGCCTTTGAGTTCTTTTTGACAATAAAACTGATACGCTGCGGAAAGGTCGCGCTTGACGTTCAAATGGTAAACTTTCTGGGCGTCGTAAACATGGCGTGCGTTCATATCCAGTTTGATCCCGGCTTCCTGAAGCTCCCTGGACAGAAGCGGGATATCGAAACGCTCTACGTTAAAACCTCCCAGATCCGCATCTCCGATAAAATCATAGACCGCGCGCGCGATCTGAAAGAACAGCGGCTTGTCCTTCACATCTTCATCTTTTATGCCGGTGATCTCGCTGACCTTAGGCGGTATGGCAATGCCCGGATTGACCCGCTGGTCGAATGTCTCTTTCTCGCCAGAAGGATGGCACTTGACCATGGCGATCTCGATGATCTTGTCTTTTTCGATCCATGTGCCGGTGGTTTCAAGGTCCAGGACAACCAGCGTGCGTGATAATTTCATAACGTGACTCCAAAAATAGTGTTTAGCCGATTTGGTCTAGGCCCATTCTCCACAAAAAACACAAAAACACAACTGAATTTCCAGGGGGAACCCGAAACATATGATTGATTTGATTAATCAAGCCAGGGGATGTCGTTGCGCAGATAAATGCCGTCTTGGGAACGGTCGAAGAAATAACTGACCAGCGGATGGCGGATATCGTCTTTGGAATTATCCTGGACCAATTGGACGTGCGGAACATAAAGCGATTTGTCCGTTTGATCAATAAGAACCTTGTACCATGGTTGGTTATTATCGGGCTTATCTTCCTCATCCGCAACGGGATGTTCACGAACGCAGTACAGATCATAATCGACTACGATCCCGCGGTACCCCTCATCGACATGCTGGACCTTTTGCCCGGGACGGTAAAGCGCCACCTCCTGAGGAACGCCGAACCCCTGAGGGTCGCTTTGAGTGAATTCCACATAATCCTGATAGAACTGGATCTCCTTGAGCAAATGGACCATGAGAAAACTGTCCCGCTCGCGCTCGACCTGCTGATAGGCAAAGATCAAATTGCCCAATACCCGCCGGACAATGCTGATCGTATCTGCTTCCAGCTTCAGGGCGTCTTGCATATTCAGGGTCGATTCCCTGGAAAGCGTAGCGATGTCCTTTTCCCCCACGATCTTGCCGGAATGAAAACAGTCCACCAGCTTTTTAGATTGACCGTCCGGAACGATCGTCAGAAAATGACGCGGTAAATTGCATCCTTTGATATCGAGCCCCAAACGCCATCCGACCATCATATAAACACAGGAAAGGCTGATGGGGATTCCCTGGCGGTGCTGGATGACATAAATGAGATTGCTGTTCTGAGGATTGTAATAATCACCGTCGGCGCCGGTGAAAGATTTTTCCTTAAAGAGAAATTCCGCAAGAGCCTGCGCGTTCACTGTTTTATGCACTCTGCGGTATTCCTCGGATAAGCCGTCTAGAAGGCCTTTAAGCACTCCGCGGAATTCCAGACCGCTTTGATACTCCGCCAAAAGCGTCATCGCCACTTCCAGGCGCTGCCTGTCGTCGGCAAGTCCGAACCAGACCGGCCATTCGCGTTTAAGAAAAACACGGCGGGGAGTTTCCAGAACACGGTTCAAAAGCTGTCTGTCTTTGGGGGTGATCTCAACGGGCAGAGAATTCAACTGGTCATAGAGCTGGGAGCCGAATGACGCAAGCTCCCTGATGACGGTCTGGCGCACCAAAGTCGATTCATCATCCAGAAGTTCGAGTAAATAAGGGAGTTGACGGACATCTGCCATAATTGGATTTATTTTAGCGTGGCCGATGCCGGAGGCGAGAAGTTTATTTGATTTTTTATTTATTTTTCTGATGCCGCTGGAAACCCAGCTCGAGGATCATGGCGATGAGCTCTGTGTAATTGATGCCCTCTTTCTCCGCGGAAAGCGCGAGCTCATCAATGCGGGCGATGCAGGGGTTGGCGTTCGGCTCAATGATGTATACTTCGCCTGATTCGGTGACACGGATGTCAAAGCGCGTGTAACTGTCCATGTCCAGCGCACGGTAGGCCCGGCGGCAAACGTCGGTGATATTTTCTTCCCAGCCTTCAGGCAATTTCCCCGGCGAAACGCTTTTGATGCCCCAGCGGTCGCGATAATTATCATCCCATTTAGCTTTGTAGGTGGCGATGCGCGGTTCCCCTTCGGGCATGTTGCCGAACTTAAGCTCACGGGGAGGCAACACTGTCACCCGTTTATGTCCGATCACGCTCACGTAAAGTTCGCGGCCTTCGATATATTCCTCGGCGATCGCATCCAGGTTCATATGCTCGTGAATGAACTTGATGCGTTCAAAGAACGCCTCTTTGCTGTCGACGATCGATGCTTGTGAAATGCCCCGGGACGCCTCTTCGCACAAAGGTTTAATGATCGCCGGGAGCTTGAGTTTGGCAGGGAGATAGACACGCCGCTTGCGCAGAAACGTATAGAACCTTGGAACTTTGATGCGATGGAACACCAATATCTTCTTGCACAACGCTTTGTTATTACAGACGAACAAACTTCCGGATGACGCACCGGTATACGGAATGTCCAGAATTTCCAGAAGAGCTGCTACGTTCTTCTCAAAATACGATTGATCGTTAAACACCTCGACCATGTTAAAAACGATGTCCGGCCGATTCTCTTTGATCTCATCGATCAAAATGGAGACATCATTGTAAAGACCCAGCACACTGACCTCATGGTCCAAGGCTTTTAATGCCTGGCACACATTTTTCTCGGTATACATATTCTCCGGATCGGCGAATTCCTCTTTGAAGTCATAACCGCGCGGTTTGAAGTATGGACTGTGGAACAACACCAGGACTTTGAGTTTCTTTTTCATACCCTCACCAGTTTAATTGACCCCGCGTTTATGGCGCGACCCGCGGAACCATCCCGTATGGATATAATTCATGACCAACGACGTCAGATACGTTGAAATATGGAATGCCGCCATTGTTTCCGTCTCCGGAATGATCATGTTCAGCTGCCGGCAGCGGCGGATAATGGTCTTTAAAAGATCATTGACAATATAGCGTCTTTCGCCCGTGGTGCGCGCCACATTATAAACAATGTGGTCCTGATACTTCCGCAGGAATCCGGCGGCGTCCGGATGCTCCTGATCGCCTTTGGTTTGTTTCTTAAAAACCTTATAGTCGTCGGTATTCAGCGGTTTAAAGATCTTCGCCAGCTGGCGGTCATGAAAATCAGGGAAATCTTCCTCAACTAACTGGCGTTTCTTCTTATAAAAATTACCCAGCGTGATCTTGAGGGATCTGAGGTTCCAAAATTTCTTGCCTTTGCCCATGACCGGCGGCTTACCCTGGATGTCTTTCATCAAACTGTCCACAAACCGCAATTTGTCAATGGCCTTCCAGTCACGGTAACGCTCCTGCCAATTGACTTCCGGCGTGAGCCAAACGGCAAAGGTCTCAACGAAATCTTCATCCGGATGATACTGCGCATAAAATCCGTCGAGATGACGGACATAGCGCTTGCTGTAAGGCTGGTAGCGGTACGTGTCGCCGTAATCCTGAGAGGATGAACCGAACATCTTTTGCCACGATTTCTTTTTGTTCAAACCGTACGCGTAACAGATCGCATGCCCTGCCTCATGCCGCAGGAGTTTCATGCACCAGGGCTTGGTGTCGCCCTCGGCTTCCAGCATCATCTTCTTCTCAAGTTTGGTCAGGACAGGATGGGCCAAATAGAACGGAATACCGATGACAGGTTCACCCTCGGGAGTAAGCCACTCATCGGCCAAATAACATTCGGGTTTAAAAAGAGTAAGTCCTTTATCGGCGAGTTCTTTGTAAAGCTCAAGGACACATTCCTCAAGCCAGGTCCCGGCGATCGTAATGGGAAGATCGCAGATACGGACCTTTAACAGGTCCTGTTCTTGTACCGCGTTAAGATCGCTCTGAGACTGGGTCATTGGATACCGTTATCCTTGAAGGATCACTTCGCTTCACGTTCCAGCTTCTTGATCAAAAACTCGGCCTCATCAACGATTTCCTGCGGCACGAGCTTGAGCGTTTCCATATCTTTCTTGAACGAACGCAGCGCGGTGATCACACGCTTGACGCTCGCCTCGTTGC
>CAZLRE010000078.1:0-7835 GCA_964561885.1 uncultured Planctomycetales bacterium
AACGAAGGATCGCATGAATATTGTCCAATGGTCACAGTCCTTGCTTGAACAAGGTCTATTGCCGGATCCTGTTATCCGTTGGGGGATCCGACGGCTTCTCAAGGATAAGCTCATCCAGGAGCAAAAGCATGGTGTTGAGTTCGGGCATGAGAATAAGATCAATTTCATCAACCAGCTTAAGTCCAGCCCTATCGCTCTTCACACGCCCAAAGCCAATGAGCAGCACTATGAGGTCCCGACGGAGTTCTTCAAGCTTGTGTTGGGGCGATACATGAAATATTCAAGCGGTTATTGGGTGGACGGAAATAACGATTTTGACCGTTCGCAAAAGGACATGCTTGAGATCACTTGCGAACGCGCGGATATCCGCGACGGCCACTCGGTGTTGGAGCTCGGCTGCGGCTGGGGATCGCTTTCGCTTTTTATGGCTGAGAAATTCCCGGCGGCGCGCATCACCGGTGTTTCCAATTCGAGGACCCAGAAGGAATATATAGACGCTGAATGCCTAAAGCGCGGGATCAGGAACCTGGAGATCATCACATCCGACATGAACGTCTTTGAGATCTCGCGCAAGTTCGACCGCGCCGTGTCGGTGGAGATGTTCGAACACATGCGCAATTACCAGAAGCTCATGGCCAAAGTCGCCGGGTTTCTCAATCCGGAAGGCAAGCTGTTCGTGCATATCTTTACTCATAAGGAATTCGCCTATCCGTATGATGAGCGCGATGAGCGCGACTGGATCGGTCGGTACTTCTTCACGGGAGGCATCATGCCCTCGGATGACCTGCTTTTGTATTTTCAGGACCATTTTCGCATCCATCATCACTGGCGTGTTTGCGGTACGCATTATCAGCGAACATCCGAGGCCTGGCTTGCGAATATGGACGCTAATAAAGAAAAGATCATTGAGATATTCAAAGCCACCTACGGCCCCAAAGAATATGTCAAATGGTGGAACTACTGGCGCGTATTTTTCATGTCCTGCGCCGAGCTCTGGGGTTATAAGGGCGGATCTGAATGGATGGTCAGTCATTACCTGTTTAACAAACGCTAGGGTTTCCACGCGTATTGATCGCAGTGGGAACATTTTAAGATTATGCCTTCTCTCGCAATCATAGGAACCGGCATTGCCGGCATGGGCGCGGCTTATTTTCTGCGCGATCATTTTGATATCACGTTCTTTGAAAAGAACAACTATCCCGGCGGGCATACCAATACTTTGACCGTGAACGAGGAGGGGAAAGATGTCCACATCGATTCCGCCTTCATGGTCTATAACGAGACCACGTACCCTTATCTGACCAGGCTTTTTCAGGAGCTTGAAGTCCCCACAAAACCGACGTCGATGTCCTTTAGCGTTCAGCATATCCCTACGGGATTGGAATATTGCGGGACAGGGATGGGCGGTCTCTTCGCCCAGCGCCGGAATGTTCTAAAACCGTGGTTCTGGAAAATGCTCCTTGAGATCGAACGTTTCCGCAAAGAGGCTGTGGAGGTCCTGGATAACGACCGCTATGCGGATATGACCATCGACCAATATGTGCTGCATCGTAAGTACTCGCAGCATTTTTTCCTTAAGTTTTTGGTGCCGATGAGTTCCGCGGTGTGGTCGACCCCGCTTGAGCGCATGCTCAATTTTCCGGTCGTCACGCTCGTGCGGTTCTTTAAAAATCACGGGTTCTTGGGATTGAATACGCAGTTGCCCTGGCGCACGGTTTCCGGCGGCAGCCGGGTGTACCGGGATAAGATCCTGGATTTCTTTCCTGACCGCGTCCGGCTTTCCCGTGCCGCGACGCGAGTTTATTTCGACGGCGCCAGAACGTGGGTGGTCGATCAGAGCGGCGCAAAGACGGCGTTTGACAAAGTGGTGATCGCATCCCATGCTGATGATGCGTTAAAAATGCTCGGAGATCCAACGCTCGATGAACGGGCATTGTTAGGCGCGTTCAAATATCAGGACAATCTGACGACACTCCATACCGATTCCGCTGTTATGCCGCGCAACCGCAAGGTGTGGTCGTCATGGAATTACCGCATCGATACCGACCGTCAGGGCAATCTGGTCCCTTCGACGATCTATGATATGAACTCACTGCAGCAGGTATCAGAGAAACGTAATTATTTTGTTTCAATTAACGGCGAAGGGACATATGACCGCGCCAAGGTGTTATGGCAAACGCGCTACAGTCATCCGATCTATGATCCGCAGGCCATCTGCGCCCAAAAGAGCCTGCACAGGCTCAACGGCAACGGTCACCGCTACTTTTGCGGAAGTTATTTCCGGTTCGGGTTTCATGAGGATGCTCTTTCTTCGGCGTTGAATGTGGCCAGGCTCATTCTGGGCCGGAACATTTGGGGTGACACGCGATGAACTCCTGTTTGTACGAATGCAACATCATGCATTGCCGCATCAAACCCCGGCGGCACCGCTTTAATCACAAGATCTTCATGTTCTATCTGGATTTAGATGAGCTTGATCAGGTGTCCGATGCCGTCGGGATCATCAGCCGGAACCGCTTTAACATATTCTCGTTCCGGGATAGAGATCACTTGGAATTGGGCGGCGCATCGGTCAAAGAGAATATCTTGAAATATGTCGAGGCTCAGGGGATGCGCGAGAAAGTCGAACGCGTTATGCTTTTGACCAATCTGCGGACGTTCGGGTATGTTTTTAATCCGGTCTCATTTTATTTTTGTTTCGGCAAGGATCAAAAGCCGTTATGCGCTGTCCTTGAGATCGGAAACACCTTCGGCGAGCTTAAACCGTTCTTTATCGGAGCTGAGCGCATCCGCAATGAAGTTTATGAGGACCGGCAGACCAAATATTACTATATCTCGCCGTTCGTTGATCTGGATGTCCCGATGGATTTTAAACTGGCTATCCCGACGGATCGCCTGAATATCAAGATAGACGACGTCAAGGACGGTGAAAAGTTCCTGTATACCACCATGAGCGGGCCGCGCAGGGAATTGACGAGCGCGAACGTGTGGCGTTATGCGCTGCGCTTTCCTTTCGTGACCCTTCAGGTGATCTTTCTAATACATCTTCATGCGTTGCTTTTATATCTGAAGAAAATTCCGTATCATGCTAAAGAAGCCGATCCGGATCTGCAAAAGGGGGTTTATCGTGCTTGGGTTAAAAAGTAATTCTCTTCCCGCCGGAGCAAACAAAAGAGCTGACAATCTGTATCAGCGGATCATCGACCATGTGTTTAAGCCGATGACCATCGGACGTCTGACCATGGTGCTTCCCGGAGGGGCTGTGTGGACATACGGCAACGGGTCAAACGGACCGGAGGCCGTTATGCGCATACGAAATGCCGAGTTCTTCCGCAAATGCGTGCTTTACGGCGATGTCGGTTTCGGCGAGTCGTTTGTCGACGGAGATTGGGATTCGGATGATGTGACCAGGGTCATTGAATGGATGATCGTCAATGTGGAGAACAACCCGGTCTTGATGGCGGATAAACCGAAACGCAGTCCGGTCAATTTCCTTAAGATCTTCAACAAGGTCCAGCACGCTTTGAGGGCCAACACAAAACAGGGGAGCCGTAAGAATATCTCCGATCATTACGATCTGGGCAATGAACTCTTCCGGCTGTTTTTAGACCCGACGATGGCGTATTCCTCGGCGTATTTCCGGACGTATAAGGAATCGCTTCATGAAGCGCAGAACAACAAGTTCGATCTGCTCTGTCAGAAATTGCGGCTGACCGCCCGTGATCATGTCCTTGAGATCGGCGGCGGATGGGGCGGTTTGGCCGTGCACGCGGCCCGCAATTATGGATGCAAGGTCACGACCATCACGATCTCGAAAGAGCAATTCGCCTATATGGAACACAAGGTCAAAGAGGAAAACCTGACCGGTTATGTGGATGTCAAGCTGACGGATTACCGTGATGTGCGCGGAAAGTTCGACAAGATCGTCTCGGTTGAGATGATCGAGGCCGTGGGGCACAAATTCCTCGCGACCTATTTCGCCCAGTGTCACGCCCTTTTAAAGAAAGAGGGCTTACTTGCTCTGCAGATGATCTTGGCGCCGGACCACCGCTATGACAGTTTCCGCAAGAATGTCGACTGGATCCAGAAACACATCTTCCCGGGAAGTCTATTGCCGTCGCTGCATGTCATCCAGAAATCTTTGCGCCGGACCGGGCAGCTGATGCTTCATGATTACGAGGACATGACGCCCAGCTACGTGCGCACGCTTTATCTGTGGCGCGAGAATTTCAACCGGGACCTGGGTGCCGTGCGCGCTCTGGGTTTCGATGATGAATTTATCCGCAAGTGGAATTATTACAAATCTTATTGCGAGGCCGCGTTCAAGACGCGCAACATCAGCGTTGTCCAGGCGGTCTTCACCAGACCGAACAATCTCACATTGTAATCGGGTGGTTTGTTGATGCGGGATGGATGCTCAATCCTGTCAACTGTTTCCCAGTAACCACTGATTATTTCTTTACTCCAAAAAAACCTCAAGTTGCTGGTCAGCCGCCAAATCCTGTGCTATAAAAAGACAAACTTTTGAACCGGATCATTAAGCACAGGTCTTCCTAAATGAGTGAACTTCAAAACAGATTTGATGCCCTCCTTGCCCAGAGCATGGACAAGAAAAAGGGCTGGATGGCATCGACGGATAAAACTCCCGATAAGAACCCCGTCACCAGCCAGGTCGTTGATCTCATACTTGAAGAAGCGATCAAAGAACGCGCCAGTGATATCCATCTGGAACCGGATCTAACCGGTATCCGCGTCCGCTTCCGCATCGACGGCGAATTATACGAGACCCTGAGCTTTAAAGACCCTGAGATCGCGGTCCTTCAGCGCATCAAGATCATGGCCCAGCTTCCGACCGATACGATGGCCAAAAGAAAATCGCATGACGGCCGGTTCAATCAGAGGATCGGAAATGAAAGCTATGATTTTCGCATTTCCACATTCCCGACGGTTTCGGGGGAGAAGATGGCCATCCGCATTTTAAGCGGGAGCGTCGGGCAGATGAAGCTGGAGACTATGGGCTTGGACAGTTATGACTTGGGCCGTTTGACGCGCCTGATGCATTACAAGCACGGGCTTCTCTTGGTTACCGGTCCGACGGGAAGCGGTAAGACCTCCACACTTTACGCCCTCTTGAATAAGGTCAATTCCCCCAAGATCAACATCATCACGCTGGAAGACCCTGTTGAGTACCAGATCGCGGGTTTGAACCAGTGCGACATCAAGACCAAATCGGATTTTAATTTTGCCGAAGGGTTAAGGGCGATCCTGCGCCAGGACCCGAACATCATTCTCGTCGGAGAGATGCGCGACCGTGAAACCTCCGAGATCGCGATGAGGGCATCGATGACCGGGCATCTGGTCATCAGCACCCTGCATACCAACAGCGCGATCGGCACCGTGACCCGAATGATCAATATGGGGATCGATCCATATATGGTTTCGTATTCGCTCATTGGGGCCGTGGCCCAGCGTTTGGTGCGCATCATTTGTGAGAATTGCAGGGCCGCATTTACCCTGACACCTGAACAGGTCAATCGTTTAAAACAGGTCTACGGTATTGATCCCCAGTTATTGGCTGTCAGTCCGGCCAAACCGCAAACCGACGGGGATGTGACCTATCTTGATTATGCCCAGGAAAGCAAGCCGGATATCAAGATCGTTGTTTACAAAGGCCAGGGGTGCGCCCATTGCCGCGGCACGGGTTACCGCGGCCGCAGCGGAGTTTTTGAGATCGTTGTATTTAATGACGATATTCGGGAAGCCATCGTCCGCGGGGCTTCCAGCACCGAACTGGCCGCTCTTGCGGTCAAGCACGGCACGCGGACACTGGCGATGGATGCCATTGAGAAAGTCAAAAAAGGCATCACCACCCTCGAAGAGATCTCCTCGATTTTGCTCGAACGTTAATACCCACAAAACAATTTATTTAATTGGATGGGTTGCCGGATTGTTACTCTTGGCAGTAACAGGCGACGGTCATGTCGGTCAATTGGCCGTCTTCGTTCTGTCCGTTGCGGTAACAATAGACATCGAAGAAGTGCGTCTGGACGGGGCCGGAAAGATTTGCGTTGCATCCCACGCCGTTGGCGCAGCCGTGCGTGTAGCTGATCGTCCCGGTGCCGCTCATGGGGCGGTTCTCTCCGGAGGCGCAGGCCATCCCTTCAGGGGACACGCCGGGATAAAGATCAGCGGAAGCACATACCGATGCGCAGGAATTGGTCGGCGCCGCTACATTGACCCAGCTTGCTTTAGGTTTGCCGGAACATAGGCTCAGACGGCAATCATCGATGATGATCCCCGCGCTGTAGGGGCCTGTTGCGCCTCGTGCCCTCGTGATCCTCCAGGCGATCTGGTCGCCCCGGAAGAAGCGGTTGTCCAAACCCATCGGATGGTATTTCAATACCAGCGATTGACGGTTATTCGCGCCCGATGTCGCCAGTTCGCTCCACACATCGGCATTAGCGTCATAGACCTGCAGGGTCGCGTTTGTCAGCCCAACGCTCACCGAGAACGATGAGCTCTCGTCGATCAGAATGCATTCTTCGGGGATGTTAAACGATCGGATGATGGCTGAATCGCTGGTCAGCTGATCGTTGGGATTCTGTACGGTTATGTTTTGGGGTAAGGGCGGGGTATCGCATTCAACGGCCGTGATGTTGATGCTGTAATTGTCCTGATCGCCCGCGGCCTGCGCTACCTTCCATTTGATGACACCCCCGTCGAAATATTTGCGGTCGACCCCTAGAGGGAACAATTTGAAAGACTGATAGAGGTTGTTATTGTCCCCGGACGTTGTCGGCGACTCCCAGGCGGATGTGTCGTAATTCCAGAATTGGATCGAGGCCTCCTGGAGCACGGTGCTGATCATGACGTAAGAATTGTTGTCCGTGATGGGGCAATTTTCCGGGATCGAAAAAGAGTAGTTGCGTGTGGCGCCCTGGGGGATCTCCTCCTGGGCTATAGAAGATCTTAATGACACGGGATCTTTTTGGCAGGCGATCGGGTCGCACGTCAGGCCGTTGGGATTGGGTAAATATCCGCTGAGGCAATATGCTTCGCATTTGTTGTCCGGCAATGGGGTCGGCGGATGCCGGCAGACACCCACGCCCTGGCCAAGGATCTTTGTGAGTATCCCTACACCTGAACGGTCACGGACCCAGGGGCCGTTTTCGTCATTCAATGACAGATCATCGCCAGGGCAGATTACAGGCAAAGAAGGGTTGGCAATGGCGGCGGCTTCATTGGGAGAATATTCTCCGATACAGCGGGGAAGGCAAGAGGGAGTGCCGTCCAGTGCGGGACCGTCCGTATCCGGCCGGCATTCGTAGTTGATCGTATCCAATCCGCATGTTTTTTGAACGATGCGTTCTCCTATCGCGCAATCCGGGGCCGGACCAGCTGTTCCGCAGAAATTGGTGTCCTGAAATTCGCTGCAGCAGGCGGTATCCGCGACACATTCCTGTTCTTTAATTCCTTGAGTTGGACCGCAACCGACAGGCGTGCAAGTTGTTGTGATCAAACGCTCGGTCACACCGCAGGGGTAGACGCCACAACGCCATCCGCTGGCGCTTTGGGGCGGATTGCATGTGCATTCCGGCATTGGTATGGCTGGAGCGTTTGAGGGTTTGATGGCATTGGTCGTCTCTTCCAACGTATCGCTGAAATTCTTGGCGCCGGAGTTAAATCCTCGGCTGATCAGGGTCCCGATGGCCAGAATGGCCATGGCTCCCGCAAAAAGGACGATCAAAAGTTCATAGGTTGATTGAGCGCGGGTTTTCGAGATCAGGCGCATGGATGGGAACTTTGGTGATGAATATTTATAGCGTTTAAAGAAC
>CAZLRE010000079.1:0-6912 GCA_964561885.1 uncultured Planctomycetales bacterium
GGGCATCATCCTCAGCCAGATCATGTGCAAGGCCATGAACCGCTCGCTCGGCAACGTCCTTTTCAGCGGTTTCGGCTCGGTATCGACGGCGAAATCAGCCGCGGTCAAGGGCGAGACAAAACCCATCAAGGTTGATGATGCCTATCTGATTTTGGAAGCCGCGCGGTCGGTTGTGTTCGTTCCGGGTTATGGTTTGGCAGTTGCCCAGGCCCAGCACGTGGTGCGCGAATTAGGCGAGCTTCTGGAGAAAAACGGAGCTGAGGTCAAGTACGCCATCCATCCGGTGGCCGGACGCATGCCCGGGCACATGAATATCCTTTTAGCCGAGGCCAATGTCCCTTATGAACAATTGGTTGAAATGGACAACATCAACCCGACCATGGAAACCGTCGACGTTGCCGTTGTCATCGGCGCCAACGACGTTGTCAATCCCGCGGCGCGCCATGACAAGGGCAGCCCCATTTACGGCATGCCCATCATCAACGTGGACAAGGCCAAAACCGTGTTCGTGCTCAAACGCTCCATGGCCACCGGTTTTGCCGGCGTTGAGAATGAATTGTTCTATTTCGATAACACGCGCATGATCTTCGGGGATGCCAAGCAGACCGTTCAGGCGATCGTTGCCGCGTTCAAATCAAGCCATTAAATTGGCCTTTATACTAAAGAATAAGCCCGTCATTTTAGTGACGGGCTTATTCTTTTTTATACCTCTTACGAAAAACTATTTATTTCTCAGGCTTAGCTTGTATCCTCTATATGCATGGCAGTGAGCCCCATCCTAAAGATGATCAACCCCAATTCAGATCATACCGGACACTGCGTCCTTTGCTCCCCGGGACCTGGATCAGGACTTTTTTCTCAACAAGGTCGGATATTTCCCGAAATGCCGTGGCCCGGCTGGTTTTGGCAAGCGACGTATATTTTCTCGTCGTTAAACCTCCTTTAAATTCTCCGTCCCCGGCATCCAGAAGGCGGTTGACGACCTTGCGCTGGCGGTCGTTCATGTTTGTCTGTTGGAATCTCTGCCAGAAATCCGCCTTGGCCAGAATATTTCCGATCGTCACATCTGATCTGTGCATGGCCCTGGCCGCACAATTCAGGAACCACACCAACCACGGCGTCAAATCTTTGGCACCCTTCGAACATTGTTCCAGAATGTCATAATAATCCTTTTGTTCTTCCATGATCTGGGAAGACAGGCTGTAAAAGCGCATGGGCAGTTCTTCATCCTGTGCGAGCGCCATGTCTGTCAGGGCCCGGGCGATGCGGCCGTTACCGTCGTCAAAAGGATGAACAGTGACAAACCAGAAATGAGCGATGCCCGCCCGCAAGAAACCTTCCATCGTCCCATGGCTTTTTTCCCACCATGCCAAAAAATCTTTCATTTCTTTATTTAAGCGGTCCGGCGGCGGGGCCTCATAGTGGACTTTTTCTTTTCCGACCGCTCCCGAGATGACCTGCATCGCCTTAGTCCGCCATTTGCCGGTACGGATCTTGTTCAGGCCCGAATAGCCGGTTGGGAACAGGGCGGCATGCCACCCCTGCAGCCGACTGGCGGTCAGCGGCTTGCTGTAATTCTTCGTCGCATCGAGCAAAACTTCAACCAATCCGTCCACATGCCGGTCGACCTTGGGCAGTCCGGCACGGGACAACCCCAGCTGACGGGCCACCGATGAGCGCACAGAATCACGTTTTAAGGTTTCACCTTCGATCGCTGATGTCTTCATCGCTTCTTCGGTCAAGATTTCCGCCTGGGCCTGATCGGTTAAAAACACTCCGAGCGCCCTTGCCCGGGCCAAGATCTTTCCCTGGGTCTGCCTGACCTTTCCCAAAACAGGCAAAAGCGCCTCGCTGGACCACGTGAATTGGGTCCAGTCTTTGGCTTCCCAGATATATTTGAGGTCATGCGCCATAAACTTCCCTTTGTCCTGAAGCAATGAGCACCCCTAATCGCTTCACATTGTGATACAATTATAGCCTCTAATCGCTTCAAAGGCAAGACCGTCTTTTAATGCGGATTATGTGCCGGAATTCAGCTTATTTCGACTTTTGCGGGGATTTTGAAGGTTTCTTTTTGGAAGAAAATTTTGAGGCTTCTTTTCTGTGAGATCGGATGAGCGATTTGGCGTCGCGGTGGCGGTTCTTAAGGTCAATGTATTTGACCCCGATCTGATAATATCCCTTGCGGTTCTCTCCGACACGCACGACCGAGCCGTATCCTTTAAAAAGGTACAACACTCCGGACATCACCACCTCCAGCTCAAGCGTATCCCCCGCCTTATAGGGAAGGACGCTTGAGAATAACAGCCCGCTGTAACTCATGTCCTCGGTCGTTGCCAATTGCCAGATGTCGTTATATTTCTTTGAATCGCGTTTGTGCAGACGGTGACGCACGGTCACAATGCGTTTGACACGCACGCTGTCGCGCCGATCATTAAAGCTGGTTTTGATCATATCAGTTCCCTGTAAGGCATGGCAAAGGTGTCGGCCACTTCCCTGATGGTCAGTTCTCCGTCGACAAGATTCAACGCGCGCTTGAGTTCATAAGAATCTTTGACCGATCGGGCGTGACCCTTGCCGGCCAACAGAAGAATATAGGGAAATGTCGCGTTCGTCAAGGCATAAGTGCTGGTTCTGGCCACAGCGCCGGGCATATTGGTGACGCAATAGTGCACAACGCCGTCAACGACATAGGTCGGATGCTCGTGCGTGGTCGGTTTGCTTGTTTCAACCGACCCTCCCTGGTCGATCGCCACATCCACAATGACGCTTCCTTTTTTCATCCTGGAAACCAGCGCACGGTTGATCAGGCACGGCGCCTTGGCCCCGCGGATCAAGACGCTTGAGATCACAAGGTCCGCCTTGAGGACAGCGTCGCGTATGGTGTGAGCGTTACTCATGATGGTGTGAACATTGGGAGGCATGACCTCCTCAAGATAACGCAGGCGGTTCAAATTCACATCCAAGACCGTCACATTCGCCCCCATGCCGGCGGCAATAAGACAGGCATTGGAACCTACCACTCCGGCGCCGATCACAACGACCTCGGCAGGCGCGACCCCGGGAACTCCTCCCAGCAATATCCCCCGGCCCTGCATGGGTTCCTCCAAATATTTCGCGCCTTCCTGCGGCGCCATGCGTCCGGCCACCTCGCTCATCGGCGTCAGGCACGGCAATTCTCCGTTGGGGGTCTGCAGGGTTTCATAGGCAAAGGCAATGACCTTGCGCTTGAGTAAGGCCTCGGTCAAAGACCGGCTCGCCGCCAGATGCAGATAGGTGAAAAGGATCTGGCCTTCCTTTAAAAGTTCATACTCCTGTTCGAGCGGCTCCTTGATCTTGACGATCATCTGGGCGCGGGAATAAACATCCTGGGCGCGGCGCACGATCTTGGCCCCGGCATTGATGTACTGCTCATCCTCGATGCCGCTTCCGATGCCGGCCTGGGTTTCGATAATAACCTCATGCCCGGCGCGTGTCAGGGTTTCCACCCCGACAGGAATGATGCTGACCCGGTACTCATTGTTTTTGATCTCTTTAGGGATACCTATGATCATTATTGCTCCGAAGGCAGTTGATAACGGATCCGGATATCTTCGTGTTCCGGGTGATCCGCAAGCGGGACTTTAAAGACCAGGGGCTTCATGACGTGAAGCATTTTGGGCGAATCAACCGTAAAATAGATCATCAGCTCAACAAACACATTGTCAGATGAAACCTGACGGTTGATCAAAAGCTGCAGCTCCATGGTGGGATCGCAGATCAAACTCTCAAATAACACCTCACCCTCGCCGGTAAAAACACGCACATACGATTGTCCGGGCGCCTGCCATTTCGCATACCTGGGCAACTGCACATCCAGAATGATCTTGGCAATATTTTTGGAATATTCGCGGTTGACCGCAATGATCTGTCCCGCAAAATTCTTTTCATCAAAATTGATCGGGCGGTAAAAAGGGACCTGGCCTTGGTCGAGCCCATCACTGGGATAACTTTCCGCCGGTTCTGTTTCGATGACCACGGTCTCATCGGGAAGCTCAAGAACAGTTTCCCCCATGAGCCCCTGGCCCATGGCCTTGTTAGCCAGGTTTTGCGCCGCAACGGGCATCTCCGGCGTCTGTCCTTCAGGCAGAACTATTTGAGGAGATTGAAAAACCATAGGCGCATTGGAGAGGGTTTCTTTATATTTTGGGATCTTCTTGGCAATAAGACGGCTAAACTGCGAGAAAACATCGCGTTCGCCGGTGTAGGTCAGCAGCCTTGATCCGTCCGGGGCAAATAAAAAAGTCACAGGCCAGCGGTCCTGCCGAAACGCCTTAATGGCCAACATGTCAGGGTCAAGCGCAACCGGCGAGGCGATCTTGCGGTTACCGATCTCCTGCGCGACACGGCTGTTGAAGCTGTCGCTATCCAGCTCTTTGCCGCTGTGAATACCGATCGTAACCAGTTCATTGGGGAATTTATCCTGAAGCTCTTTGTATTGATCGAATACGGATTGCAGGTTCATCCCGCCATAGTTCCAGAAATAAACCAGCACGAACTTCCCCTTAAGATCGCTTAACTTAAGCGGACGGTCGCTGTTTAACCACACCAGACCATCAGGTATCTCAAAATTTTTAACGGAAGATCTGGAAAGGGGAACGCAAACGAAAAGGAAGAGAAACACAAAGCACAGAACTTTCAGGAAGGATCTCTGCATAAGATATTTTAGGCCGGGCCGATCATGCCTTCGGGACGGACGATCCGGTCAAAGTCTTCCGCTTTGAGAAGCCCCAGGGCAACGGCAGCTTCTTTGAGTGTGCTGTTCTCGGCATGCGCTTTTTTCGCGACCTTGGCCGCGTTGTCATAACCTATGTGCGTGTTTAACGCTGTCACCAGCATCAGCGAATTTTCCAGATGCTTTTTGATGTTCGCAAGATTAGGCTCAATGCCGGCCACACAATGATCGGTGAAACTGTCGCAGGCATCTGACAGCAAACGGATGGAACGAAGGATATTGTGAATGATGACCGGCTTAAAAACATTCAACTCAAAATTCCCGCTGGCACCCGCGAATGTGACAGCGGCGTCATTGCCAAAAACCTCGACACAAACCATGGTCATGGCCTCGCTCTGAGTTGGATTCACCTTGCCCGGCATGATGGAACTTCCCGGCTCATTCTCAGGCAAAAGCAATTCACCGATGCCGCAGCGCGGACCCGAACCAAGCCAGCGGATGTCGTTGGCGATCTTCATCAGAGAAACCGCCAGTGTTTTTAGAACACCGCTGAATTCAACCAGGGCGTCGTGGGCCGCCAGGGCTTCAAATTTATTCGGGGCCGATACGAACGGCCTGCCGGTTAGTTCCGCGACTTTGGCCGCCACTTTAACGGCAAACTGCGGATGCGTGTTTAACCCCGTTCCGACCGCGGTCCCTCCGATCGCCAATTGATAAACGAACGGCAGAACATTCTCGATGCGCTTAAGATCATTGGTCAACTGCTGAACATATCCGGAGAATTCCTGTCCCAGCGTGAGCGGGGTGGCGTCCATCAGATGCGTGCGTCCGATCTTGATCGTTTGATGGAACGCTTCGCTCTTGCCCTGCAGGGCATCACGCAGCGTCGCGACCGAGGGGATCAATTGACCGTACACCTGCTCAATGACCGCGATATGCATGGCCGTCGGAAAAGTGTCGTTGGAAGATTGGGATTTATTCACATCATCATTGGGATGGATGGGTTTTTTACTTCCCATGACCCCGCCGGATAATTCGATCGCCCGGTTGGAGATGACCTCGTTCACATTCATGTTCGTCTGCGTGCCGCTTCCGGTCTGCCAGACAACGAGCGGAAAATGATCATCCAGCTTACCCGCGATCACTTCATCAGCCGCGCGGGTGATCAAATTGGCTTTCTCGCCCGGCAAGAGCCCCAAGTCCGCATTCACGATGGCGCAGGCTTTCTTGAGGATACCGAAGGCACGGATAAACTCACGGGGAAAACGTTCGCCGCCGATCTTGAAATTCATCAAAGAACGGGCGGTCTGGGCGCCGTAATATTTCTCGTTGGGAACCTCGATCGATCCCATGCTGTCGGATTCGGCACGAAAATTCATTAAAGTCCTTTTGTTGCGTTGCTCGTTGTTCGTCGTTGATTGTTCGTCAAAACGGGTTACGAACAACGATCAACGATTCCCGAACAACGATTTATTTCTTAATGGGAACAACCCCAGCCAGATCGCCAATGACGTTCGTCAGGTCACTGCCCGCCGGAACAACGATCTTGGCATTGCTTTCCAAGGAGGTTTCGACCGCCTGAAGCCTGCGCAAAATCTGAGCATTGCCGACAAAGTATGTGTTCGCCGCCTCGTTAACCAGACGGATAGCTTCCGCCTCGCCCTGCGCCTGGAGGATGCGCGCCTGCTTGATCCCTTCGGCCTTTTTGATCTCGGCGCGTTTTTGGCCGTCGGCTGCGGTCTCTGTCGCAGTCGCAAAGTCAACCGCCGCGATCTTTTCGTTCTCGGCTTTGACGACCTTGTTCATGGTTTCCTGAACGTCTTTGGGCGGGTCGATCTCTTTAAGCTCGGTGCGTACGATCTCAAGACCCCACTTGGATGTTTCGCGTTCCAAGATGGTGTGCAATTCAGTGTTGATGCGTCCGCGCTCGCTGTTGGCGGACTTGAGCGTCATCGTGCCGATGATGTTGCGCAGTGTCGTTCTGGCCAAATTCACGATCTGCCACTGATAATTCCCGACATTGTACTGGCAGGATTTCACACTGTCCTCATCGGGTCTCACCTTGAAATACACCTGAGCGTCGACCTTGGCGTTCAGATTGTCGTTGGTGATGATCTCCTGGGGTTCAGCATCCACCATTTGTTCCGTGATATTGACCTGGAACATGTTCTCGATGACGGGAATGATCCAGTTAAAAC
>CAZLRE010000079.1:6922-7808 GCA_964561885.1 uncultured Planctomycetales bacterium
GTATTTACCGAACCGCTCGATCAGACCGCGGTGGGTCGGACGGACAATGCGGATACCCGCAAAAAATATAAAAAGCGCGAACAGAGCAACTATTGCGATGACATTCATGGGTCTCTCCTGTTTTATTGACCTCCGCACAGATCACAGGACAAGCCTGCCGGAACCAGAGGTCGAACTTCTGATTAACGTATTGTTCCCTTACTTCTCAAAGATCACTGACGATCCAACAGATAGCGTGTGACCAGACGGACACCGGCTCCGGTGGCCCCATGATTAAAATACATCCGGCATCCGTTCTCGACAAAGGCGCTTCCCGCGATATCCAAATGCGCCCAGTCGGTGCCTTCGGTGAACGAGCGCAGAAATTCGGCGGCCGTGCAGGCGCCCGCGCCGCGGATGGTGCTGGTATTTTTCAGGTCAGCGATCTGGGATTTGATGTAGTCCTTGATCTCCGGATACACCGGCATGCGCCAGACGCGGTCATCGGTATCATTCGAGGCATGGACAAGATCGCGCGCCAATTCATCATTATTAGAGAAGAGCCCGCTGTAGTCAAAACCGAGCGCAACCACACAGGCGCCCGTGAGGGTTGCCAAGTCAATGATCCTCCCCGGCTTGTAATTCTTGACCAGATAGGCGATGGCATCGGCCAGGACCAACCGGCCTTCGGCATCGGTATTGCCGATCTCAACGGATTTTCCGGCATAGCCCACAAAAACATCGCCCGGTTTATACGCGCCCGGACCGATCGCGTTTTCCGCGATGCCCATGGCAAAAATAATATTCTTCTTCGGTTTGAGTGTAAGCACATTTTTCAAAACACCCATGACCGCGCCTGCGCCGCTCATATCAATGCGCATGGTCTCGATGTGATTGGACGGTTTCA
>CAZLRE010000080.1:0-7780 GCA_964561885.1 uncultured Planctomycetales bacterium
AGCATCTGCATGATAAAGATCAGCGCTGAAACACCAGCCCAGCGAAGATCAGAAACTTTGTCATCGGAATATTTGAGAAAATAAAATGCCGCACCAACAGCAACGGCGCCTGCGGTCAGCGTCACTGGGCAAACAGCTCCAATTAACATTTGATCTGGGATATGCATGTACGCTCCTTTAGCTGTAGAAAAGAACTTTCGAACTTACCATCGTCCTGTTAATGCTATTAAGTTACAAGAAATTAAGCATTCCCGGAACTTTGTTTTTGTTATATACTTGATAAGTATTTCTTATGGATGAAAAATGCGTTCCCGGCAAACCGTTCACAGTCCCCATCGAACAGGCTTTTGACGAAACATGGGGAATCTGCCCGATCTCCTTCGATCGGCAAGGACGAATATGACCAATCTATTTTTCATTAAAACCTTTGTCTCTGTAGCTCAAACAGGTTCTTTCAGGCTGGCGGCTGAAAGGAACCATATTACCCAGCCGGCCGTCTCTCAGCATATCCGCTCCCTGGAACAGCGGTTGAACTGTGTGCTTTTGGAACGTTCTTCCAAAAAGGTCGTTTTGACACCTGCCGGCCAGATATTTATGACCTACGCCCTTTTAATCCTGGAAAACTATGAAACAGCCAGATCAAAGATCGCCGATATCGATAATCAGGATAGCGGGATGATCCATATTGTGTCGATTTATACGATGGGGCTGTATCTGCTTAAGTCCGTCATGCAGCATCTCTTAAAAAATCACCCTAATATCAATTTTCAGCTGGAATACGTTCAGCACGACGCCATTTATGAGATCATCAAGAACGGGCAGGCAGACTTCGGACTGGTGGCCTTTCCCAAGGAAACGCCATCGTGCACGCACAAGGTGTTTACCGAAGAACGTCTGGTCTTGGTCCAATCCCGCAGACATCCTTTTTTCAAAAAACGTACGATCGACCTCAACGATCTGGAAGGGATCAAATTCGTAAGCCTGGGCTCCCAAACCCCGACTGGTAAGGCCATCCACCGTTTCTTTGAGAAGCAAGGCGCCGCATTGAATGTCGTCAAAGAGGACAACAACATCGAAACCATTAAAAATTCTGTGGACGTCGGGATGGGTTGCGCGATATTGCCAAAGTCAACGGTCGCGCAGGAAGTCAAAAGCAGGACATTTGATATTATCGACATCAAAAACTTCACGATCACCCGGCCGCTGGCGGTCATTCACAACAAGAAGAAGGTATTCAGCCGGTCTGCTCGCCTTTTTTACGAAATGATCCAGAAAAGCCGCTTCGACCGTTATTAACAAAACGTGTTGGGAAGATTTTACCTGTGATCGCAGATATTAAGGAAAGCACAGAGAATGGATTTGAAAGGATAACCTTTGCGGTTATCCGCATCAATCATACTGAATGATCGAATAGATCGGAACATCTTTGAGCTTCTTGTGCCCATGCAGGAATGTCAATTCAACGAGAAACGCGACCCCAACGATCTTGGGTTTAAATCCTTTGAGAAGGTCGGTCACCGCTTTGATCGTTCCTCCGGTGGCCAAAAGATCATCCACAATGAGAACCCTGCTTTTGGGACGGATGGCGTCCTCATGGATCTCAAGCGTGTCGGTGCCGTATTCAAGTTCATACGTGATGCTTTTCGTCTTATACGGGAGCTTGCCTTTTTTGCGCACCGGAACAAAGCCGGCGCCAAGGGCATAGGCCAGCGGCGCACCGAAAATAAATCCGCGCGATTCAACGCCTACCACATATTCGATCTTGTCCTTCTTGAACTTCCTGGCCAGGATATCGATGGACTTCTTGAACGCCACTTTGTCCTTTAGCAGCGTCGATATATCCTTAAATATGATCCCTTCCTGGGGAAAATTGGGTATATCGCGGATGATCTTTTTCAATTCTTCGGATCGCATAAAACCTCTCTGATGTTAAAGGGAATTTACGAATGCCTGATGGAGGAAACCGTTTGGCCCTTGACGAACTTGGGACGAAGCACCTCTTTGACCGGGAGTCTGGCCTTGCCGTGGCGGATCTGGTACAGCCTCTCCAATCCCAAGCGCCCCATTTCAACCAATGGCTGAGCGACGGTGGACAAACGTAAAGACGCGTGGAGATTGATCGGATTATCATCGAACCCGACCAGGGAAAGATCATGGGGTACGCGGACCTTTTTGGATTTGGCAACGTCCATGACCTCAAGTGCCATGACATCGGATGCGGCAAAGATCGCCGTCGGACGTTCCTTAAGTTTCAAAAGCTGTTCCGTCGCTGCGCGCGCCGGAGTTCGCAAAAAATCCCCGTTCTTGATGTAAGCAGCCGGCACGCTGATCTTGTGTTTGGCAAGCGCGTCATTGAATCCGTCCAAACGAGCCTGCCCCGCCTGAGTATGCAGGTCGCCGGTGATCGTTGCGATTTTCTCATGACCCAATTCGATGAGATGCTCAACAACATCATAAGATGCTCTGTAATTATCAATGGCAATATAGTTGATCGGTTCATCAATACGGTTATTGAGGACCAAAGTCGGCATGCCCTTAATGATCGATCTCTTGACGACCTGAACATCGCGGTCGATATCGGCAAAAAGTATACCGTCCACATGGCGGCGGTCCAACAGCGTTGGATCCAGCCACTGGGAGTGGTCTTTGCGGTTAACAATGTGGACAAGAACGTCCACGTTCAAACGGCTGGCGGCCAGATTGACGCCCTTGGTGATCTCACCGGCGAAATAGGAATCAAATATGTCTAGGAACTGCGGGATGATAAGTACGTAGATATGTTTACGGCGGGCTTGAGCCATATTAATCGTTGGATTTTTCCTGATCTTTAATGACCTGGCGTAATTTCTTGATGGTGGATTCTTCCAGCTGGCGGACGCGTTCACGGGAGACCCCGAGTTTCTCGGCGATCTCGGCTAACGTATACAATTCTCCATCGCCCAAACCAAAGCGCATCTCAATGATCTTGCGTTCGCGCTCGGAAAGACTGTTTAATATCGTCTTGGCCCGCTCTTTGTTAAAAAAGATCTCGAGCTGTTCATCGGGAGCGACCGATGTCTCATCTTCAATGATGTCCTTGACCTGTCCGTCACCGTCCTCGCCGATGGGAGCATCCAGAGAGGACATCTTGGCGATGGAACCCTCCAACTCCTTGATCTTGTCGACAGATACCTGGAGCTTTTTGGCGATCTCGCCCAAACGCGGTTTGCGTTTAAGTTTATGGGTCATCGCTTCGATGGCCTTTTTGTACTTCAGGATCTCTTCGTTCATATACACAGGAACGCGGATCATTTTGCCTTGGTCAATGATGGCGCGCGAAATGCCCTGCTTGATCCACCACGCCGCGTACGTCGAGAAACGAAAACCGCGGTCGGGATCGAACTTGTCGACACTTTTCATAAGTCCGATGTTGCCCTCTTCGATCAGGTCGCTTAACGGAACACCAAGGTTGGAATATCGCTTGGCGATCGAAATGACCAGGCGCAGATTCGAGCGGATCATCTGCTCGCGGGCTTTCTTGTCCCCTTTTTGAATGCGCTTGGCAAGGTCGATCTCTTCCTGCGCGGTTAAAAGCGGGATCGGTCGGACATCTTTGAGATAGGCTTTGATGGAATCCATAATGATGATTTTGTGTAGGGGAGGGTTTCCCTGGCCTGTCTTGCAGACATTCCAGGACAGGCAAACCCTCCCTTACAATGCAATCATTCTATCCAATTTATTTTCTTTTTGTGGATTTCTTTACATTTTTTGTCGAAGCGGTTTTCGCCGCATTCTTATCCGCGATCGCGGCCTGACCGGCGGCCAAACGTGCGATCGGAACGCGATACGGAGAACAGGACACATAATCCATACCAACACGGTGGCAGAACTTAACACTTTCCGCTTCCCCGCCGTGCTCGCCGCAAATACCGATCTTAATACCCTTGCGGGCTGAACGGCCGCGTTCGATACCGAACTTGACCAGCATTCCGACACCCTCCTGGTCCAAACTCTGGAACGGATCATCCCGGAAGATGCCTTTACCGCCGTCTTTCTCGGTGGCAACATAAGTCGGTAAGAAACGTCCGGCGTCGTCGCGGGAAAGCCCCAATGTCATCTGGGTCAGATCGTTCGTTCCGAAACTGAAGAATTCGGCAACTTCGGCGATCTGGTCGGCCAGAAGCGCGGCGCGCGGGATCTCGATCATGGTCCCCACCAGATACGGAAGACTGACACCGGCCTGCTTGATCAGACGATCAGCAACGGCGCGGGTTTCCTGCTCAAGGATCTTGAACTCTTTTTTATCCATTGTCAGCGGGATCATGATCTCGGGCAAAACCTTGATGCCTTCCTTGCGGCACTTGATCGCAGCTGAAATGATGGCGGTAATCTGCATCTCCAGGATTTCCGGATACGTTATGCACAGACGGCATCCGCGATGACCAAGCATCGGGTTGGCTTCATGCAGCTGCTCGCAACGATGGCGGATCTTGTCCGGCGCCATCCCTGTGACTTTGCTTAATTTTTCAACACCGACATGATCTTTCGGAGTGAATTCATGCAGCGGAGGGTCGATCAAACGGATCGTGACCGGATAACCGTTCATGGCCTTGAAGATACCATAGAAGTCATTGGTCTGAAACGGCAGCAATTTAGCCAGCGCCGTTTTACGGGTTTCCAATGATTCAGCGACGATCATTTCCTGGATAGCCAGGCGGCGTTCTTCAGTGTCGAAGAACATGTGCTCGGTACGGCACAAGCCGATGCCTTGCGCGCCCATTTTGATGGCGTTGGCAGCGTCATACGGCGTGTCCGCGTTGGTACGCACTTTAAGCGTGCGATACTCATCGGCCCACTTGAGGATCGTGTAATAAGCGTTCGGTAATTCCGGGTCTTTCAAAGGCATGTCACCGATATAGATCTCGCCGGCTGAACCGTCCAGCGTGATGTAATCCCCGTGCTTGATCGTTTTACCGTTGACCACCATGGACCTTGATTCGTAATTGATGTCCAATGCTTCGCATCCGACGATGCAGCACTTACCCCAACCGCGGGCAACGACGGCCGCGTGGCTGGTCTTTCCGCCGGTGGCGGTCAAGATACCTTTGGCCGCATGCATACCGCCGACGTCCTCAGGGCTTGTTTCCTTACGCACAAGGATGACTTTCTCTCCCTTGTGACCCAACTTCTCGGCTTCAGCGGCGGTGAAGACCACTTTACCCGCAGCTGATCCAGGAACTGCGTTGATACCGCTGGCCAACCGGGCGCTTTTCAATTGCGAAGGCGCCACTTTGTTGGTGTCGATGACCGGATAAAATAACCGTTCAATGTCATCAGAGGAAATACGGCCGATCGCCTGTTCCTTGGTAATGACCGGCTTAAGCGCAAGCTGGGCATATTTTTTGGGCAGATAACCTTTCTTGACCAGGTCATTGGCCTGAGCCTGGGTCAGCAAAGGTTTTGTGGCATGGTCCAAGGCGATGCGAAACGCAGCGGCCGGGGATCTCTTACCCGTGCGGCACTGAAGCATATATAGCTTTTCGTCCTCGACGGTGAATTCCAGGTCCTGCATTTCCTTATAATAGGATTCCAGGATCGCGCGCACGGCGCACAGCTGGTCATACGCCTTGGGCAGATCTTCCTGCAAGCGGGACAGTTTCAGCGGTGTGCGGATACCCGCGACCACGTCCTCGCCCTGGGCGTTGATCAAATAATCTCCGTAGAATGTGTTCTCGCCGGTGTTCGGATCGCGGGTGAAGCAGACGCCGGTACCGCTGTTGTCGCCCTTGTTCCCGAAAACCATCTGAACGACGTTAACAGCCGTTCCTTTTAGGTCGGTGATCTTCTCGACGCGACGGTAAGTCTGGGCTTTTTCAGCTTCCCAGCTGTTGAAGACCGCCATGATCGCGCCCCACAACTGCTTCCAGGGATCCTGAGGAAAATCTTCGCCCTTGTTCATTTTGTAAAACGCCTTGAACTGATCGCAGAGCTCTTTAAGTTTCTCAGCGGGGATCTCAGGATCGGTCTTGACACCGATCTGGTGCTTCATCTCGTGGAGCATGTCTTCCATCGGCTGCTTGGAAAGACCCATGGCCGTCGAAGAGAACATCTGAATGAAACGGCGGTAGGCATCGTAAGCAAATCGCGGATTGCCTGTTTTTTTGGCGAGACCTTCAACGCTCTTGTCGTTAAGGCCAAGGTTCAGGATCGTTTCCAACATGCCGGGCATGGAACGCGCGGCGCCGGAACGGACAGAAACAAGAAGCGGATCCTTCTCATCGCCGAGCCTTTTGCCGGTGACCTTTTCCAACTTAAGAACGGCATCGCGGACTTCTTTTTCAAGACCGGCAGGAAGTTTCTTGCCAAGTCTGTAGTATTCTTCGCAGGTCTGGATCGAAACGGTAAAACCGGCCGGGACCGGAATGCCGATCGACGTCATTTCCATGAGGCCGATACCTTTACCGCCCAACACATTTTTCGTCAAATCTTCGCCTTTAGCTTCCGCTTTTCCGGCGCCGTAAGAGAACACATGTTTTTTTGCCATTTTACAACTCCTTAATTGAACGATTAATACAAATCCTGTAGGCGAGGGTTTTAAACCTCTCCTACTCACCTATTTTAGATTTTCCAACAAATATTTCTTCAACTGCCCAACCGCAATGCGTTCCTGCTTCATCGTGTCGCGGTGACGGACGGTCACCATCTGGTCTTCCAATGATTGAACATCGACGGTGACACAGAACATCGTCCCCACCTCATCCTGACGGCGGTACAATTTTCCGATCGCGGCCGTGTCATCGTACACGCACACCATATCTTTTTGAAGATCTTGTTTAATCGACTTGGCCAGACTCACGATCCCGTCGTTCTTTTTAAGGAGCGGCAGGACCGCCACTTTGATCGGCGCAAGCCTGGGATGGAACCTTAACACCACGCGGGTTGCGTCATTGACGACCTCTTCATGGTAAGCGTCCACCAAGAAAGCCAAAGTCGCGCGGTCGCACCCGCCGGAAGGCTCGATGACATAAGGATAGAATTTTTCGTTGGTCACCGGGTCTTTGTATTGCAGGTCTTTTCCGGAGAATTGCGCGTGCTGTTTGAGATCATAGTCGGTGCGGTTGGCGATACCTTCCAGTTCGGAGAGCCCGAACGGGAATTCATATTCCACGTCGGTGCATCCGGCCGCGTAATGGGCGAGCTCTTCTTCCCCGTGCTTGCGCAGTTTCAATTTGGTCTTATCCATGCCGAGATCGAGATACCACTGATAACGCGCGTTGATCCATTCTTCGTATTTAGCGGGGGCATCTTCAGGACGGCAGAAATATTCGATCTCCATCTGTTCAAATTCGCGGGTCCGGAAAGTTGTGTTCCCCGGGGTGATCTCATTACGGAACGCTTTTCCGACCTGGGCCACACCGAAGGGAAGCTTACGGTGCATGGAGTCAACGACATTATGAAAGTTAACAAAGATCCCCTGCGCCGTTTCAGGACGAAGATAGACAACAGAACTGGAATCTTCCATGGCCCCGACATTGGTCTTGAGCATCAGATTGAAATTGCGGGGTTCGGAGAAAACCGTTCCCGAACACTGGGGACATTTACCCGCTTTGAGATGGTCCTGACGCAGCCTCTTGTTGCACTTTTTACATTCGATGAGAACGTCGATAAAATTATCCGTGTGACCGGAGGCTTTCCACGTCATTGGATGCATAAGAATGCTGGCGTCCAACCCCATCACATCATCGCGATCATGAACAACGGATTGCCACCAGGCGTTCTTGACATTGCGTTTGAGCTCAAC
>CAZLRE010000081.1:0-1010 GCA_964561885.1 uncultured Planctomycetales bacterium
TGCCTGCCAGAGAGAACACGATCATGATCAGGATAAAATCTTTGGTGGTCGTGATGTTCCACTTGTTCTTTAATTTGGTGACCCAGGCCGGTTCATTCATGAGATTTGTGTTAGTTCGCTGGAGATGAGTTTAATAAAATAGATCCCGAGGATCAGTATACAGACAGCTGCGACAGCCAGGACGATCATCATGCGCTTGAAGCCGTCGGCGCCGGTATCGAATTTCAAGATGGTTTTCATTGAACGTGTAGCGTCAAAGAAGTGTCCTGAACGCTGAACCTTATCTTTTTAATATGAATTTTTCGATCATCCATCCGCAGGCAAAGAATATAACGGAAACCCCCAGGACCCGGTAGTTCAATTTCTCCGGAAAGCTCCGGACGAACGCATAAGCCAGAAGTCCCAGTCCGCACGCCTGAAGAAATTTAGCGATGTAATACATGTCATGCCCTTTTGATCCCTGCCATGTCCAGAATGATCTGTGTGTTGTCACGAAAGCAGGAGTTCTGGACCCATTTGGCGTTGAGAAACTGAATGATCCCGATCAAAAGCGTTCCCCGATAAAGCCACTGGGAGATCTTATGATTATCGGCGGCACCGAAAAGGATAAAAGCGACGATCAGGATCAGTAAATTCAAAAGTTGCGGGGGGTAAACACGCCGTTTGATGGCGATCGACCGTTGATGAAAATTTCCGTGGATTTTTTGTTCCTGCATGTATTCCTTGACGCTGACGCCGGTCCCGACAAAAAAGAACATGATCAGGGTTTCGGTGAACAGGTATATCATGCTTGTTAGGATCAAGAAAGACAGTGGAGATGCTTCAACAACTTTAAACGGCACAAAACTTTGGGCAAGGACAATAAGCAGCATCAGAAAGGAAATAGCCGAGAATAAATAACATGTAATCATGAAAAACCACATAATCAAGCCTAAATTAAAGAAGAGGGTTGATTAAGCCCTCTTTAATGAACAAAAGGTTGATGGCAGATGGTTGATAGTTGACGGTAA
>CAZLRE010000081.1:1020-7617 GCA_964561885.1 uncultured Planctomycetales bacterium
AAGGCTGCCGGCTTTTTCTTTGTTCAGGGCAACATAGCTCTTCCATTTTGCAGGGACATCAGCATCCGCATAAATGGCCTGGACCGGGCATTCCGGGATGCAGGCGCCGCAGTCGATGCAGACGTCGGGATCGATGACGAGCATTTCCGCGTCTTCATGGAAACAGTCAACGGGGCAGACAGTAACGCAATCCGTATAACGGCATTTTACGCAAGGTTCGGTAACTACGTGTGCCATGGAAATCCTCCTGAAAAACGATTGATTTAAAGTAGGTGCACTATACCAAAACACGTCCAGCGTGTCAATTGACGAGGGCTGAGGCGGGTTCGGATTTTTGTTCGGCTTCTTTTTTCTCTAATTCAGCGATGCGGTTGATAAAGACCGGCCTTGGTGTTTCTTTGGTCTGGTTTTTCATGCTGCGCGAAATTTTCTGGGCAAAATAATGGACAAAGGCTTTAAAGCCGTGCAGTTTGCGAAGCAAGTCTCCAACGCTCCGGATGGAGATGAACATGTTCCAGATCTGTTTGGGCCGCAGATAAAATTCTTTGAGCCCGACATCGATCAGCTCATCGATCTCTTTATGCGACAATTGGGGATAGCTTAATAACGTGCGCTGTTCGCCTTCTTTGGTCAGCCAGTCTTTCCAGTCTTTAGCCAAAAGATAATTATTCTGTTTGGCCCATTTGTAAAGGGTTGTTCCTGGATAGGCGGCCACACCTGTGATCTGGACGGTGTCCAGAGGCAGGGATTTGGCGAAATTGATGGTTTTGTGGGCGCTTTCTTTGGTCTCGCCCGGAGCGCCGATCATGAAACATCCATGAATGGTGAATCCCAGTTCATGGGCGCGAAACGCATATTGCCGCGCCATTTCAACATTAACGCCGCCTTTGCGGATGACGCGTAGATTTTCATCGGTGCCGAACTCAAAACCGGTCATGAGCATGCGGCAGCCTGCTTCGCGCATGACAGGGAGCATCTCAAGATTGGTGTTGACCCTCATATTGCAGGACCAGGTGATCTTTTTGTTGATGCCGCGTTTGACGATCTCGCGGCAGACCTCACGCACGTGCTCATCATCAGCCGCAAAAGTATCGGTCTCGAACATGATCTCGCGGATCTGCGGATGGAGCTTAAGGTCGTGTTCCATTTCATCCACGACCTTTTGGGCGGTGCGATTGCGCAGTTTATAGCCGTACATGATCTGCGGGTCGCGGCAGAAGGTGCAGGCATTGTTGCAGCCGCGTCCGGTGATCAACGTGAGAAAGGGGAATTTTTTTCCTCCGTCAGGATACCATTCCGGCTGGATCAGCTGCCATGCCGGAAAGGGGAGTTCGTTGACATCGATCGCAGGGCCGTGCGGATTGTGAATGACTTTTTGCCCGTCGCTCCAGGTGATGCCGGCGACTTTATCCGGGCTCATGCCGTCGGCCAAGTCGCGCAGGGAATAGTCGTATTCGCCGCGCAAGATGTAATCAACAACTCCGGATCCGATCATAAATGTGTTGTCAGCTTCGGCGCTCGCATGCTGTCCGACGAATGCGACTTTGCATTTGGTCGCCTCCTTGATGGTCTTGGCCTGGGCGATGTCGGAATAGATCGAAGGCGTCGTCACGTGCATGACCAGGATATCCGGACGAAGTTTAGTGACAATATCTATCGATTCGGCGACCGAGAAATTACGGGCGGCGGCTTCAACAAAATGGGTGTCATGGCCGCGGTCGATCAGGATCTGAGCGGCGATCAAGAGATATTCCGGATGGCGCTGAACCCGGCCGCGGGATTTGGCAGACCAGCGGGCGACACGGACGAAATTATCTCCGAAAGAGGGGTTTAAAATGACGACACGCATAAATTCCTTGTTCGAGTAATGTAAATTGAAAGTATCTTAACGATGAAATTCCCATACCGCAAGATTTAATTCAATAATTTCCCTGGATTTTACCAAACGTTTATTGACGGGAGTGGGCGCTTTTCCTATAATGAGGCCCTGTTCTTCAACCGCACTTCATAAGGTCATTTAATCGCATTTTAAAGGAGTTTTTATGAGTTCCGCATTTGATCATGTATCAGCCAAACGTCAGCTGAAAACCGCATCAGGAAACCTCACCATATTTCAACTTTCCAAGCTTTCCAAACTGGGATTTAAAGATCCGTCCAGACTGCCTTTTTCCATCAAGGTTCTTCTCGAGAGCGCGTTACGCAACTGTGACAATTACCAGGTCACCTCGCGTGACATTGAAACCCTCACCAATTGGTCAGCGACCAACAGAGCTTTGCAGGAGATCGCCTTTAAGCCCGGGCGCGTTATTTTACAGGATTTTACCGGTGTGCCGTGCGTTGTTGATCTGGCTGCGATGCGCGATGCCATTAAGAAAATGGGCGGGGACATCAAAAAGATCAATCCGCTGGTGCCGTGCGATCTTGTCATCGATCACTCCGTGCAGGTGGATGATTTCGGAACGAAGAAGGCCCTGAGCACCAATGTCACCTTTGAATTCAAGCGCAACAAGGAGCGCTACGAATTCTTAAAGTGGGGACAGAACGCGCTTAAGAATTTTCGTGTGGTCCCGCCGGCAACAGGCATCGTCCATCAGGTGAACCTTGAATATCTGGCCACAGGATTATTGAGTAAAAAGACCGGCAAAGAACATGTCATTTTTCCCGACAGCGTTGTCGGGACAGACAGTCACACGACCATGATCAACGGTTTGGGCATCGTCGGCTGGGGCGTGGGCGGGATCGAGGCCGAGGCCGTCATGCTGGGCGAACCGATTTATATGCTCATGCCTGAGGTCATCGGTTTTAAATTGACCGGAAGTTTGAAAGATGGTGTTACCGCCACCGACCTGGTCCTGACCGTCACCCAGATGCTGCGCAAAAAGGGTGTCGTCGGTAAATTCGTGGAGTTTTTCGGAAACGGTTTGGGATCGCTGAGTTTACCGGACCGCGCCACCATTTCCAACATGGCGCCGGAATATGGTGCGACGATCGGCATATTTCCCATAGATAACGAGACGTTGAATTATTACCGCACCACCGGCCGTAAAAAAACGGATGTTGATCTTCTGGAGCGTTACAGCAAAGAGCAGGGAATGTTCTATACTCCGGGCGATGCTGCGGTGCAATACACTGAAACTTTGGAATTGAATCTGGCTGATGTCGAGCCGAGTTTGGCCGGACCTAAACGTCCTCAGGACAGGGTTTCGTTGGCGTCGATGAAACCGGTGTTTCAGAAATCTTTGACCGCGCCGGTGGCTGAACGCGGTTATGGTTTGACATCAGATCAAATGAAAAGTGAAGTAGCGGTCCAAAACGGCACTGTCACCAAGATGAAACATGGGGCGGTTGCGATCGCTGCCATCACCAGCTGCACCAACACATCCAACCCGTCGGTGTTGATCGCGGCCGGTTTGGTTGCCAAGCGCGCGGTTGAAAAAGGTTTAACGGTCCCGCATTATGTGAAGACATCGTTCGCCCCGGGTTCGCAGGTCGCAGAAGAATATTTAAAAGAAGCGGGTCTGATGAAATATCTGGATAAGCTGCGATTCAATATCGTCGGGTTCGGATGCACGACGTGCATCGGCAACAGCGGCCCGCTGCCGGAGAATGTGGCCAAGGCCATTGAATCCGGTAATCTGGTTGCGGCCGCGGTCCTTTCGGGGAATCGCAATTTTGAAGGGCGCGTCAATCCGCTGACCAAGGCCAATTATTTGGCCAGTCCGCCGTTGGTCGTGGCCTATGCTTTGGCCGGAACGGTTGATATCGATCTGGTCAATGAACCCATCGGCAAAGACACCAAGGGCAAGCCGGTTTATCTGAAAGACATCTGGCCGACGACAGCGGAGGTCAATGATCTGGTGGCTTCATCGGTCACCGCCAAATTGTTCCGCGCGCGTTATGCCAATGTTTTTAAGGGCAATAAGAATTGGAACATGATCAAGCTGACCAAATCGGAACAATTCCGCTGGGATGATGACAGCACCTATATTCAGAATCCTCCGTATTTTGACGGCATGGCCGCCCAACCGGGTTCGATCAAGGACATCAAAGGCGCACGGGTTTTGGTGAGCGTCGGGGATTCGATCACGACCGACCATATTTCACCGGCCGGAAATATTTCCAGTAAAAGCCCGGCAGGGAAATATCTGATCGAGCTCGGTGTGAAACCGGAAGATTTCAACAGTTACGGCGCGCGCCGCGGCAATGACCGCGTGATGGTGCGCGGAACGTTCGCCAATGTGCGTTTGCGCAATCTGATCGCCCCGGGCACCGAAGGCCCGTGGACAACCTATTGGCCCACGGGAGAAAAGATGTTCATCTATGACGCCTCGGTCAAATACAAGGCTGATAAAACCCCTCTAGTGGTTTTGGCAGGCAAGGAATATGGTTCCGGTTCCAGCCGCGACTGGGCAGCCAAAGGCCCGATGCTCTTGGGCATTAAAGTCGCCATCGCCGAGAGTTATGAGCGCATTCATCGCAGTAATTTGGTCGGCATGGGCATTCTACCTTTGCAATTCAAGGAAGGCCAAAGCCGTGAACAATTGGGATTAACCGGAGAGGAGACCTTCGACGTCGTGGGATTGAACAACAATCTTAAGCCGCGTCAGGAGATCACCGTCCGCGCTATTTCCACCGATGGCGGAATGAAAGAATTTAAGACGATTTGCAGAATTGATACTCCCGTTGAAGTCGAGTATTACCGGAACGGGGGGATTCTACAAACCGTATTGCGCAAGTTAGCAAAGGGCTAGGAGAGGGAAGATAGAAGAGGGAAGAAGGAAGAAAAATCCTCCCTCTTCTTAGTGAGCGAAGCGAACGGTCTTCCATCTTCCTTCTTAAAACGACGCATCGATACGCCGGTTGAGGTGGACTATTACCGAAACGGCGGGATTTTGCAGACAGTGTTACGGAAGTTGGCGAAAAAGGGATAGTATAAATCAAAATCGAGAGTTATAGAAAACCCTGTCTCGGTTTAAAGCCAAGGCAGGGTTTTTGTTTTAAGGAATAGAAAATTCAAAAATTCAGGGGACACAAGACGTAACCTAAATCATACAAGATTCCAAATTGGAATCTTGTATGATCTCATCCGATTCTCCATCACACCCTTGACACAAAAATCCCCCCATAAAAACAAACTCATTCAAGTTTGAATTGACGATTTGCCCTTCAAATCTGTGGAGTCCGTTTTCATCTTAGGTCGTAATTTCTGGCCTTAAGATGGAGAAGGGCTCCTTTTTGGGTCTACAGCGCGGTAAATGTCATAGAATGTTAATTATTGCAATAATGAGCATTTTTGATATTATAGGGCGCTTTTTTGTTATTCCATACCATGCAGGGACTTATCAGGACATTCGTTACTACGGCAGACACGGCCGGGATGAAGATGTTGAGGAATCTATGAGAGACAAAAAGATCGATCTGTTGCGTTTTATCGCCCTGTCATCGCTGATCATGGCCCATATTGACGCGCCGGGCTGGATGGTCCAACTACAAAACTTTAATGTTCCGTTGATCGTCATGGCCTCAGCCATGGCGCTTGCGTGTGGACACAAACACGACACCTATTGGTCGTACGTCAGCAAACGCATCAAGCGTTTGGTATTTCCCACTTGGCTGTTTTTAGCTTTCTATTTTACTTTTCTTTGGGCCACGTCCCTTGACTCCCAACATCTAACGGTCAGAAACATTTGGAACAATTTCACATTTTCCAATGAAGGCGGTTTTATGTGGATCATCAGGGTCTTTATTTTGGTCGCCCTGGCGACTCCGTTGATCGACCGTTTCAACCAGAAGGTACGGTCCAACCGATTATATCTGACGTTGATCTTTTCCGCATTTGCCGCGTATGAGTGGCTCTTGTTCTTTGTGGCGCCAATGCCCAACGGAGCCTGGAAATACTTTGAGGTTTCCTACATATGTTACGCAATCGGCTATGGGCTGATTTTCGCCCTGGGATTGCGTTTGAACCGATTGACATCTATGCAGCTGGGAGTTGTGGCCTTGGTGTCATTGGCTGTTTTCCTGATGTTATGCGGATTTCATTATGTCGAAGAAGGGCGGTTTGTTTCAACTCAAAACTACAAGTATCCGCCGTCGGCATATTATTTCTCATATGCGATCGCTGCCAGTGTGGTCTTATGGCGGTTGTCTGAAGCGGTCTGCGGACTGTTAGACCGTTTGATACAGCTGGAGAAAGCTGTCATGTTCATCGCGCAGAACAGCCTTTGGATTTATTTTTGGCATACGCTTTTTTTGTTTGTCGCCTATCGTTTTAACGATCAGAGTTTTATTATTCAATATCTTGAGGTTTATGTTCTTTCCGTTGCGGCTGTTGTTATTCAAAATCAAATCATCAACCGTTTGATCTTGCCGTACATCTTAAGCGAACGCGCCAGAAAAGAGATCAAAGGTCTTTTGACGGGATGATCCGCGCGGTTGTGCCGCCCAAATAACTTTCTTTCGCTTTGAATTCTTCCTGGCCCGTGATATTTTGATTCCATGTGGTTTGACCGATACAAGATCGAAGCGATCGAACACGCCCTCAAGAGCGGCCAGCGATCAGGGCTTTTAGGCATTCTTCCTGAAGAATCATCCGTT
>CAZLRE010000082.1:0-7589 GCA_964561885.1 uncultured Planctomycetales bacterium
TCGCCCGTAGGGATTCATAATGGAAAACACTAAGCCAGATGACCACAAAAACGGAGATCAAAACATTTCGAATGGAAGTTTTCATAAAGTCAAGAGTACAGAAACATGCACACACCTGTCCGGGCGGGTGAAAATACTAACGCCGTAACGAGGCCCTGGCTGCTTCTTCTTCGGCCCTGCGGCGGGCCTCATCAATCTGGGAAAAGTACTCCTTCATGCTCGGACGGATCATAAAAACGACCGGCCACAAGAAAAATGCCAGAAAAAGCAGATAGGTGATAATGCTCACCCATGGAAAATGAACCAGGATTTTATCTTTCGATATGACGTCCGATATAAACCCCCAAATGGTCCCGATCGCGGCAAACCCATAGAGACCGATGGTCCATTTGCGCGCGATGGGTTTTAATTTGAATATCGCCATGGCCAGACCGAGGAACATCAATGCCCAGATCATATAAATGACCACGAGTACCGGCTCCTTCTCTCCTGTCGGTTCTGAATTAGGCCAGACAGCAGCCGCCACCAACGCCATTCCAATGAGCAGATTGATAACAGTCAGTATCCTCAATATAAGTATTGTCATTATCGACCTCAGAAATTGTTGTGTCCGCTGTTGTGCAGCGTTCTAGAGCTCCTGGAGGCTATTTACCCTCAGCCGCCAGCTGCTTACGGATCTCCATAAGCTCTTTGCGCTGCGCCTCATCGACCTTGGGGTATCCCATCTTAAGGCCTTCGAGCGTCTCAACGATGACCTTGGAAATGATCAGACGGGCATTGTCCTTATCGTCGGCCGGGACCACATACCACGGCGCTTCTTTGGCGCTGGTCTCGGAAAGACACTCTTCATAAGCCTTCATGTAATCGTCCCAAAAATCGCGCTCTTTCATGTCTCCGATGGAGAATTTCCAATTCTTGGCAGACTCATCGATGCGCGCGATAAAACGGCGGCGCTGCTCATCTTTGGAAATATGCAGAAAGAATTTAATAACGCGGGTGCCGTTGCGGTGCAAATGCTGTTCAAAGTTCCGGATGGATCGGTACCGATGCTCCCAAAACTTTTTCTTGGCCCCGGCATCCCCCGGAAGCTTTTGCGCCGCCAGTATATGGGGATGGACCTTAACGATCAAAACCTCCTCATAATACGAACGGTTAAAAATTCCGATACGTCCGCGTTCCGGCAGAAGCTTTGTGGTGCGCCAGAGAAAGTCATGGTCCAACTCCTCGGCACTGGGGTGCTTAAAGGAAACCACCTGGCATCCCTGGGGATTGACGCCGGACATGACATGTTTGATCGCGCTGTCTTTACCGGCCGCGTCCATGGCCTGAAAGATCACCAAGAGCGAATAACGGTCATGGGCGTATAGGACATCCTGAAGGCGGCTTAATTCTCTGACGTGCCTGCGCAGAAGATCGTCACAGTCTTTTTCTGAACTATAAAACGGCTTGGACTTCGTGGGCCAATTTTGAAGCTTAACGCAATGCCCTTCCCGTACGCAAAAATCTTTTGTCTGAATGTTCATTGCAGATTATACCCATAAGCGCTTGCGTCCTCACCCCAGTTTTCGTCCTGCGGCTCTAGTTCGGAATGCGGGATATGATGCGAAACGCCGGATTGTACTGACACGATCTCTGTATGGGAGACGATCTCGCGGGCGTAGCTGCGCGCTTCTTCCAACGAAGATGATTTTGAGGCTCGGTAGGCGCTGTTATAAATATCGATGGCCTCGTTAACGAAACCATAATCATTGACCTCCTGGGCCTCTTTTTGAAAATCATCGGCCAACGCCATGATCGTCCGCGCGTGCTCCTGAAGCCCTTCGAGCGATTCAGCTCGGGTCGCTAAGTGGGCGTTCTCACGCAGTTCGCTGATCGACGCCGAGAAATAAGCAGCAGATGCCGTTGGAGGCACCCCAACAGACAAACAAACCATAGTTATTAATAAATATATCCTGCGCATCATTTAGTCCTTTCAATTTTTCATCCAGCAAAAAAATCTTTGATCTGAACTCTAAAGATGCTTCTCGCCGAAAACCTCAGCCGTGAACACTTCGACCGTGGTTTTGGGGTCTTTCCAGCAATCCCACGGCAACCCGGCTTTCTGGGAGCAAAGCTCTCCCATGAAGCGGTCAAGATCCCATCCGGTTTCGGTTGCGACCTGCGGCAGAAAAACCCCGCGGCTGAACATCCCGCGACTGATGATGACCCCGTGCTTTCCTAATTCAATATTTCTCGCAGGATCAGTGATCTTGCGCGGAACAGACAACACCGAAACCTCAACCTCGATGTCCTTCAATTCATCGGCCGTGACCTTGGGGAAACGCGGATCTTCGCTGGCAGCCGCGATCGCCATGTCACGCACGGTAAGATAAAGTGCTTTGTCCCCGATAATATTGCCAATACAGCCTCTCAAAACCCCGTGTTTGTTGAGAGTGACGAACGCTCCCTGAACCTTATTCAAGCGCGCGTCGGACTCTTTGAAATCCGGACGCTTGCCGGTTTGGACAAATGTATCGACCGTGCTGCGTGCGATATCGATCAATCGCTTTCTTTGCGCGGCATTTAAGGATGACTCCTTCACTTCCGGAGCTGATGATGCATAATAAATGACCGAAGAGTATCCCACCACGCGCTCTTTGTCGCCGACCGCGTCCCCGGAATTGGCATAACGCAACAGTTCAACACCATCCAACCCTCGGATCTTGGCATACAAAAGACCGACGACCACCGAAGTAAAACCGCACGCCTCCATCTTGCCGGTAACGATGCCGTTCCAAAAACCCTCCACATCTTTATCCACGATCGCCTTGAGCGTGCCCTGGTCCATCGGCCGCGCGATGCGGTCGGGATGATAATGCGAAAGATCTGTTGAGATGACAACCAAGACATCTTTGCGCTCGCCGATCAGATCATGCAGGGACTGCGCCAGGCGCTGGCATACTGCGGGATCGGGATTACCCATCAGGATGGGCACGATCTTGGCCTTTGGAAAATCTCGCTGAATAAACGGCAGCTGGACCTCCAGAGAATGCTCGGGAGTGAACGCCTGCGGATGGTCCTTGAGATCGCTATTGGCCTTCATCAATCGCGCCGCAAAATCCTCATCGATATCCACAAGACCCAGCGGAGT
The DNA here is from genome assembly GCA_964561885.1 of uncultured Planctomycetales bacterium. GTDB lineage: Bacteria > Omnitrophota > Gorgyraeia > Zapsychrales > Fredricksoniimonadaceae > JAGNTT01. Next base: position 3,131 of record CAZLRE010000082.1, read on the forward strand.
CTCGAATTTGCCTTTGGGCCAGATGGATGCCCCGGCGTAGGAATGAAAATGACTTGGGCCGATGAGCACAATGGTCGAATATTTTCTTGAAGAAACGGCTTTGTAACCGTAAGCCGCCACTCCTCCGGAAAAAATATACCCCGCATGCGGAGAGATCAGAACTTCGATGTTTTTATCCTGCGTTAAAGTTCCCGCGCGTGCGTACGCCTCATTGATAAAAGCATTGACCTGCGCCGCGGAGGCCGGATAGAACTGGCCGCTCACGTTAGGTTTCTTGATAAAATCATCAGCAAAGGAACGGCTCATCATAAGCATCACGACCAGGATCAAAACACCGATTCTATTCATGGAATCCACTATTAAATTTTAATTCACCGTGCGAAATAACGGTCCAGGCTGAAACGCCCGGCGTCCTTGGCATGACGTAACGCCCAAGCGATGCCCAAAAAGAATAGACTGTCCATGACGAGCGTATGCTGAGGTTTCATGGATATCAGCTGGCCGAAACACCCGCATTCTTCGATCGGTAACTTGCGTAACAAGGCTTGCGCGATCAAAAGGATAAAACACGAGAACATCACCAATGCGACCCTCAAGAGATGCGGGACCCAAAGCCCGAGGACCAAAAGCAATCCGGCCAGAAATTCGATCCATGGAAAGACACGGGCAACGATCACATCAAGACCGGACGGAATGAATTGATACCCCTGAACAACGTAGAGAAAATTCTGATAAGGCCAGATGAGCTTCTCCGCGCCGGAAACACACAGCAAAAGACCTGTGAGTATGCGTATGACAGCGCTCATGGCTTTGAAGTGACCGGAGCCGCGGATTCAACCCGCTGAGGCACAGGCGTGGTCTTGACCCCTAAAATCCGGTCGATCTCCTCCATCATGGGTTTGACACCGACGAACATCTTGCCGTTGATAAAATAGGTCGGTGTGGATTTGATGCCTAAGGACGCGCCGGCGTCTTTCTCTTCCAGTATTTTTGTCCGAATCTCATCTTTGGCCGTGCAGGCAACGACCTTGTCCGTATCAAGCCCGATGTTCTTGATGATATCAACGAACACCGGTTGGGCGTCCATCAACGGGCTCCACCGACGCTGAGACTCGAATATCAGGTCCAAAACTGGCCAGAACTGACCTTCCTCGGCGGCGCAGCGCGCGAATTTTGTAGCGATGAGCGAATGCGCGTGGCTGCCTAACGGGAAAAACTTAATCTCAAGAAATATCTTCTCAGGATATTGTTTCAAGTACTCATTGATCTGAAGCGAACCATAAGCGCAGGCCGGGCATTGAAGGTCAACGTACTCAACGACTTTGATGGGCGCCTGGGGATTGCCCTTCTGCCGCGCTCCCGCAACAGCCTCCGTCTTGGCCTTGCTCCACATCACATATCTGATCCCCACAATGGACACAACAGCGACCAGAACGATTATTATCGTGACTTTAAGTTTTGACGGTGAGCTCATAATGTCCTTGGTTGATGTTTGGTTTTGAAACGTCTACTTGGCGCCGATGGTCTTGGCCGGCACATGCGGCCCGGAAGACACCAGGGTCTTTCCAATGACAGTATCGGTAAAGTTCTTAAAATTCTCGACGAACATGGCTGCCAGTTCCAGGATCGTGCGGTCATACGCTTCCTTGTCTTGCCATGCGTTGCGAGGGTCCAAGAGCACGGCATTGGCCCCTTTGACCGCTTTGGGGATTCTCAATCCAAAAACAGGCATGGTCATAAAACCCGCATCTTCGATCGAACCGTCTAAAATGGCATCGATCGCCAGCCTGTTCTCTTTCAAAGGGATCCGGTAGCCGACACCGTATTTACCGGCCACCCAGCCTGTATTGATCAAATAAGCCTTGGCCTTATGCTCGCGCATTTTCTTGGCCAATATCTCGGCATATTTCGTCGGATGGATCATCAAGAACGCCTTGCCGAAACAGGCTGAAAAAGTTGCCTTGGGTTCTTTAACGCCCAGTTCCGTGCCGGCGACCTTGGCCGTATAACCGGAAAGATAATGGTACATCGCCTGTTCCGGCGTCAGCTGCGCCACCGGCGGCAAAACGCCATACGCGTCGCACGCAAGAAAAATGATATTAGTCGGATGTCCTGCCTTGGAAACCGGTTTGACGATATTCTCAATGTGTTCCAATGGATAGGAAACACGTGTATTCTCGGTCTTTTTCGATGACGTGAAGTCCACGCGGCCTGATGGGTCCACATCGCAATTTTCCAAAAGCGCGTTGCGCCGGATAGCGGCGAAGATCTCAGGCTCACGTTCTTTGGTGAGCCCGATGCACTTGGCGTAACAGCCGCCTTCAAAATTGAACACACCGTGTGAGTCCCAGCCGTGCTCGTCATCCCCGATCAACTGACGCTTGGGGTCGGTGGACAGCGTAGTTTTTCCGGTGCCGGATAACCCGAAGAATAAAGCCGTGTCCCCTTTTAAGCCCTTGTTCGCGGAACAATGGAAAGCGCCGATGCCTTTTAAGGGCAGAAAATAATTCATGATCGAGAAAATGCCTTTTTTGATCTCGCCGCCGTACCACGTTCCGCCTATGACCGTCATGCGCTCTTTGATATTGAACGCCACAAAAACTTCCGAACACATTTTATATTTGGCAAAATCCTTGCAGCTCGTCTTGCAGGCATTAAGGATCGTCCAGTCCGGCTTAAAAGACCTGAGCTCTTCTGCCGTCGGACGGATGAACATGTTCTTAAAAAAATGCGCCATCCATGCAACCTCGGTCACTAGACGCACGCTCATGCGCGTGTCGGGATTGGCGCCGCAAAAACCGTCCATAACATAAATCGTCTTGCCGTTTAACTGCCCAACGGAGATCTGCCTGAGATGTTCCCACGCATCCATAGACAACGGTTGATTATCAGAAGAAACATGGGCCGCAGGGTCTTGCCACCAGACGGTGTTTTTGGAAACCTCATCATAAACAATATACTTATCCTTGGGCGAACGGCCGGTGAACGCCCCGGTATCGACGTTAACGGCGCCGAGCGTGGTCAATTGAGCGCGCTCAAAACCGGTCAACGAAGGGTCGGTTTCATGCTTGAAAAGATCCTCATAAGAAAGATTATGGAACACCTGTTTGCCCGGCGTGATCCCAAGCTGTTTTAAACTGTCCTCTAACATTTTGCTCTGCTTTCTTTGAAATCTTAGATATTAACCGAAATCGCTTAAAACGTAGGCGTCCTTGGCAAAGGCAGCATGACCATTTCCGTCACAAGCCGTTTGGCCCCGCCGAACACATAACTGATCTCATACTTATTGACGGCCTTGGCAGGATAGTTCACCCCATTGACGACCGAATTGATATAACTTTCAAACGCGGTCATCTCAAGGGCAGGATAACCCAACGCGATGAGCTCATTCTTAAAATAACCGGCGATGATGTTGCACACAGCGCCGCAGGCATCTTCAACCTGCTCTTCATCGTCGTCATCGATCTCCGGGTAGTCCAAAAGCTTTAAAAGATGGGTCAAATACGAAAGCTCGATGTAGGACAAAAGAAGCCCGGTTGGCTTTTCGAGGTCCATCTCCTTGCGGTTCTTATAAAAAAGGATGTAGGAAACAACCGTCGGAGCGTTGAATTTCTCCATGGGATCAACGCGCATCCGGCGCATAAAATGCGTGATGGGCTTCTTCTCGATGAGCGGTTCGCGGCTGAACTTGATCTCGGCCTTTTCACGGAATATCTTGCGGACCGCGACCGCCAGCGCCAAAGACATGGTAAATAGGGTCGAACTGTGCTCTTCACGCAGGATCACCCGGCGGGCGGCAAGACTGAGCCGGAGATTCTTGCCATGCCGTACCATTTGCTTGAACAAACTGTGGGCGTGCTCGTCCAAAATTTTCTCTCCCGGGAATGTTTGCCAGCGCCGCGGCGATGATGAGATCGGCTATTTGAGAAAAGGTTTGATAGCCTCGATCATCTGATCGGGTTTGTAGGGCTTAACGATGTATCCGGCCAACTTGGGGTTGACCGAATAGGCAAGTTTTTTATTATCATCGGAACCGGAGGCGGTCACCATGATGACCGGCGTGTCCGCCACAGCAGGAACCTTGGCAATGCCTTCCAGCACTTCAATACCCGTCATCTTGGGCATCTGCCAGTCCAGCAAGACAACACAGATATCCTGATAATTGGATGCCAGCGTGTGCAGCCCATGTTCCCCGTCGGTCGCCTGCAGGATCTCGTTTTTTATTTCCGCTTTCTGCAATATCCGCACCAAAAGTCTGCGGTCCAATTCGGAGTCATCAACAATCAATATTTTCATGATACTTTTTCCCAGGTTTTTTAAAATTCAGGACACATTCTAAAACAAATTACGTCGGATGTCTATAACCTTGTCGCTATCCCAACCTATTGAAATCGACCGAAAAAAACCCGATTCCCGTTTATTGTTTGAGCTTAAGTTCTGTTCCGTCAACAGGGCAGAA
>CAZLRE010000083.1:0-7574 GCA_964561885.1 uncultured Planctomycetales bacterium
CGGTGGTCGCAACATATTGGCGTGCAATAAATTGTTGTTTTTGTGTGTTGACAACCCTATCTTTGCTGTTTATACTTTGGTTAAAAGTGGAGCAGAGTGGATTGAAGTGGAGAATAGTTCATTAAGGCTCTATTAAGAGTTCATGGAGATAGACCATGTTTTACGGCGAATATATTCACGGGATCGATCTGAAGGGGAGGCTTATCCTTCCTTCGCGTTTTCGTGACGCCGCCAAAGAGAACAATATTGAGAAATTTTTTGTCACCCGAGGGCTGGATAAATGCATCTTCATGTTCAGCGAATACGAGTGGCGGGTCCAGGAACAGAAATTCAAGAATTTATCATTTACCAAGCAAGAAGCCAGAACGTTCAACCGCATGTTTTTCTCCGGGGCCGTGGATGTTGTTCCGGACGGACAAGGGCGATTTATCATTCCGCAATATCTCAAAGAATTTGCAGCGATCAACAAAGAGGTGATCCTCATCGGCGTTTCAAACCGTATCGAGATCTGGGACCGTGCGACATGGAAGGATTTCTTTAATCAATCCAACAATGTTTTTGAGCAGACGGCCGAGAAGATGATGGATCTGTAAAGGTATTTGGATTTTAAAACCCTAAATGGAGGCTCTGAGGGATGACAACATTAAACGCAACAAACATCGTATTCAAGCACATGATCGAATTGAAAAGTTGCGGCTGTGTCTTTTGTTACACCCAGGAAGAGAGCTCCGGTCGTACGAGATTATTTTTGATCTTTAAGGAAAAGAACCGTGTGTATTCCCGTAATGGCCTGCGCGGGACGTGGGAAGAATTGCCGTATCCGCAGGATTCTGCACAGATCATTGAAGCGTATGACCAGGCGGTCATCGAACAGAAGATCCCCTGTTTCGCGACATCTGTTCAGGAATTGGCCTGCGTTTAATGTTTTAATGTATCGCTGTCTGCTTTAAGTCTTTTGGGCATACTGGAAAGAATTGATTTAGATGAGTGAACAAAACCTGCATGTGCCCGTCATGGGTCGGGAGGTCGTCGAGTTTTTAGCTCCCCCAGCTGGAGGTTGTTTCCTGGACGGCACATTGGGTTTGGCAGGACATTCATTATTGATCGCCGAGCGCATCGGTCCTTCGGGGCATTTGATCGGATTGGATAAAGACCAGGCGGCGTTATCCCTGGCAAGAATCAAGCTTTCAGGGTTTAAAGGAAAGCTGGACCTGGTCCAAGGGGATTTCGGCTCTTTCGATAGTGTTCTTAAGAAGCTCGGTGTTACTGCAGTTGACGGAATGCTTTTTGATCTGGGCATTTCAAGTTTTCAGCTCGATGATCCACGCAGAGGTTTCAGTTTCAGGTCAGAAGGGCCGCTGGATATGCGCATGGATCAGGATGGTCCGGTGACCGCCAAAGATATGGTCAATACTTTGGGGGAAGAAGAGCTCGCGAATGTCATTTTTAATTATGGCGAAGAACGCTTCAGCCGCAGGATAGCCAAAGCCATTGTTCAGTACCGCAGCCGCAAACCGGTTGAAACAACGACAGAGCTCGAAGAGATCATCTTTACCTCTGTCCCGGTGTCGTACCGCCGGCAGAAGATCCATCCGGCGACACGGACATTTCAGGCAATTCGCATCGCGGTCAACAGGGAGCTTGAATCCCTGAAGATGATCATGGAGAAATGCGCTGATCATTTGAAGGTGGGGGGAAGGGTCGGGGTCATCGCCTTTCATTCGCTGGAAGACCGCATGGTCAAAGAAAGATTTCGGGAATTATCCAAAAGCGGGATTGTGTCGTTAATCACGAAAAAACCGTTGCGTCCCGGTGATGAAGAGGTTCGGTCGAACCCTCGCGCCAGGAGCGCCCGGTTCAGGGTCGCAGAAAGGATCGCATGTCATTAAGTAAGTGGATCAGGCTCATGGTTTTTTTTACAGTGCTGTCATTATTCTATATTCATCTGCAGATGAATATCTATGACCTGGCCTACGCGGCCAAACGCAAGGAGCATGAGATCCAAAAACTGCGGGATGATAACGGGGTCAACACCTACCACATCCTCGCCTTAAAATCGGTCAGCCACATCGGGCAAAAACTTCTCGACCAGGATTCCGAAATGCAGTTTATCAGCAATGACAAGGTCTATGAGCTTGCCTCTTCACAGAAGGCGGAGCAGCAGATCCTGAGCAAGAATTCTAAGCCGACGATCGGAGATCTTTCGTTAACTGTTCAGAATTGGTTAACGGTCTCGACGCCTCAGGCCGAGGCGAAACCGAGTCGATGAGCATCCATGGATGAGTTATAAGTTCCTGTCTTAAATCAATGAGGTAAAATTGTACCCCCGCAGACATTCCCCCCGCTTTGGTTTGGTATTCATTCTGATGATGTTGTGTTTCGTGGTTTTTGCCGTAAGGCTGGTCCTAATCCAGATCTTTAATTCGGAATTTTTGGCCGGGCTGGCCAAAAAACAGCATAACCACGCCATTGTGCTGGAACCTAAACGCGGCACGATCTTTGACCGGCATATGAGGCCGTTGGCCATCAACCTTCCGGTCTATTCTCTGTTTGCCAACCCGAGATCCATGAACGATGCCGATCGTCGGCGGGCGATATCGGTTTTGTCCGAGAAATTCGGTTTTGACAAAGAGATGCTGCGCAGGCGCCTCGAACGCAAAAAACTTTTTGTCTGGATCAATCGCAAAATGCCGCAGGAGATGTACGAACAAATCAAGGCCTATAAACTTAAAGGAATTGATTTTGTTAAAGAGAGCAAGCGGTATTATCCCAATAAAACTCTGGCGGCCCACATCATCGGTTTTGCCGGTATCGATAACAACGGTCTGGAGGGCATGGAGCTGTATCTGGACAAATATCTCAAAGGAAAAGAGGGGATGTCCCAGATCCTGCGTGATGCCAAACAGCGCGAATTGTTGATCGAGAGGAATTATCTGGCTCCGCAGAATGGTTACAATGTTATCCTGACAATCGATGAAACGATCCAGTATATCGCCGAGCGCGCTTTGGAAAGCGGTTATAAAAAATTCAATGCCAAAGGCGCGAGCATTGTTGTGCTCAACCCCAAGACCGGTGAGATCCTGGCTTTGGCCAATCAGCCGACGTATAACCTCGAACAATTCTCGTCGGTCAATCCCGAGAATAAAACCAACAGGGCGGTGGCCTATACATACGAGCCTGGTTCGGTTTTTAAGATCGTCGCGGCTGTCGCAGCGCTGGAAGAAAATGCCTTCAAAGAAACGGATATGATCTTCTGTGAGAACGGCAGTTACAAAGTCGGTAATCACTATCTTAAGGATCATGACCCGTTGGGTTTGCTTAGCTTTCAGCAGGTCATTGAACAGTCGAGCAATATCGGAACGACGAAGATCGCCCAGCGGTTAAGCGCTGATGTTTTTTATAAGTATGCCCATAAATTCCGCTTCGGCATGAAAACAGGCGTTGATATGATCGGGGAAGTGGGCGGATGGCTCAAGCCTCCGTCCCAGTGGTCGAAAACTTCGATCGGCGCGATCCCCATCGGTCAGGAAGTCACGGTCACGGCCCTTCAACTGGCAGGGGCGATCGCCGCGGTTGCCAATGACGGCGTTTATATGAAGCCATACATCGTCAAGGAGATCAGGGACGATCATGATCAGATCATTGAAGCGTTTGAGCCGCAGATCCTGGACCGGGTGATGACCCCGCAAACAGCCAAAAGAGTCCAGGCCATTTTACAGGGTGTCGTGGACAACGGCACCGGAAAGAAAGCCCAGATCCAGGGGGTTACAGTCGGAGGTAAAACAGGCACGGCCCAGAAAGTGGAAGGCGGGGTTTATTCACACAGCAAATTTTACGCGTCTTTCATCGGTTTTGCGCCGGTTGAAGATGCGCAGCTGGCCGCCATTGTTGTTTTTGATGAGCCGCGACCGGCTTATTACGGGGGAACTGTCGCAGCCCCGGTCTTTCAGGAAGTCGTGGATAATTCGCTCAAATATTTAAGCACTCTTGTTCCCGGAAGCCGATAACACAAGGAAAACTATGCGTTTGAAGGAACTTTTTTCAGGGATCCATGAAGGGTCTTTGAAGGATACATTTTTGGACTATGAGATATCGTCGATAAGTTGCGATTCCCGCGCGGTCGAGAAGCGATCGCTGTTTGTGGCGCTTCCCGGCGCAAAGTTCAACGGCAATGATTTTATCCGTGACGCCGTGGCCAAAGGTGCGGCCGTTGTGGTTTGTTCGGACCCTGCGGCCGATCTGGAGATTCCCGCTGATGTCTGTTTGATCGATGTCGCCGATCCGAGACGATTGCTGTGCGACCTGGCCCTGCGTTTTTATAAAGACCCGTCCAAGCACGTTAAGGTGTTCGGCGTGACAGGGACCAACGGCAAAACAACCATCACGTATTTATTGGAGTCGATCGCGCATAATTACCGAAAGCGCTGTGCCGTTATCGGGACTATCAATTACCGGGTCGGCGGTGAGGTCTTTCCGTCGCAGAACACGACCCCGTCATTCCTTGAGAACCAGAAGTTTCTCGCCCGGTTGGCGGATAAGGCTGTTGATTACTCATTTATGGAAGTCTCATCTCACGCGCTTGTCCAGGGACGGGTGGATCTCATCAATTTTCGCGTGGCGGTTTTTTCCAATCTGACCGGAGATCATCTGGATTATCATAAGACCATGGAAGGCTATTTTCGGGCCAAATCATTGTTGTTTAAGAATCTTTCGAGGGATGCGGTTGCGGTCATCAACGCGGATGATCCCTACGGCCAAAGGCTCATGGAAATGACGGAGGCGAGGATCTTTACATACGGATTTCATGCCTCGGCCAGGATCAAGGCCAAGGAAGTCCTCTTTGGATTTACCGGATCAAAAATGACGATCGAAACGCCCAACGGAAGTTTTGAATTAAATACGCCTTTGATCGGTATGCATAATGTATACAACATTTTGGCTGCGGTCGGTGCCGGTTTGGCGGACGGGATCCCGTTAGAGTTCGTTAAAGGCGGACTTGAGCAGGTCCAACAGATACCGGGCCGGCTGGAGCGAATTGACAATGACCGTGATCTTTATATTTTTATTGATTACGCGCATACTGAGGACGGGCTTAAGAACGTCCTTCAAGCGCTGCGCGCGACGGGAAAAGCGAGGATCATCACGGTCTTCGGCTGCGGCGGGGACCGCGACCGGACCAAACGGCCCAAGATGGGGAAGGTCGCCTGCGAACTTTCGGATCATTCCATCGTGACTACGGATAATCCGCGCAGCGAGGATCCGCAGGCCATCATCCGTGAGATCGAGCTGGGGTTCTCAAGCAAAAATTATGAGGTCATTGTTGACCGCACGCAAGCCATTCATAAAGCCCTTTCGCTTGCCAGCCGGGGAGACGTTGTTCTGATCGCGGGCAAGGGGCATGAAACATATCAAATATTTAAAGACCGGACCATTGACTACGATGAGCGTTTGGTGATCCGCGAGTATTTCAAGGGAAGCTGATGTTTACGATCCAGGAGATCTTAACGGCAACACAAGGACAATTGATCGCGGGAGACCCTGATGGCAAGGTCAGAGGTGTTTCTATCGATTCCAGGGCGATCCGTGCAGGTGAGCTTTTTATTGCTATCAAAGGCGAACGTTTAGACGGACATGCGTTCATCTCACAAGTTGTGAAAAAAGGTGTGCGCGTTTTTTTGGTGCACAAGGCTGTTAAGGTCAAAGGCAGGCGGGTAACGGTCATAAAAGTTGAAGATACCACTAAAGCCTTGGGTCATTTGGCCCGTTTTCACCGGCTCAAATTTGTTATTCCGGTTGTGGCCATAACCGGCAGCGCGGGAAAAACAACCACCAAGGAAATGGTCGCCGCGGTCTTGAAAGAAAAATATCGTGTCCTTGCCAATGAAGGAACACAGAACAATCATATCGGTGTTCCATTAACGCTTCTAAAGCTTCGATCCAAACACCAGGCCGCTGTGATCGAAGCCGGTACTAATCAGCCGGGAGATATTCCTTGGCTGACGAAGATCGCATGTCCCACCATCGCCGTGTTAACGAATATCGGCGAATCTCATCTGGAGAAACTTAAAACATTAAGCGGTGTATATCGCGAAAAGATCCATTTAGCGAAGTCCATTGGCACAGAAGGATATGTTATTTTCAACAACGACGATGCGCATTTAAAGAACATTCCGAACGAGAAGTTCCCTGCGCATCTTGTGCCTTTTTCTGTTCAAACAAACGGGCTTTATCGCGCTAAGAACGTGAGGATATCAGCATCGTCAGGGTTGACTTTTACCTGTGATAAAAAACCATTTTTCCTGAAGACTTTTTCTTGCGACATGGCATATAATGCTCTCGCGGCGATCGCCTGCGGCCGGATCCTTAATGTGCCAGTCGGGGATATCCAAAGCGCGCTGAAGGATTTTCGTTTTGACCGAGGACGTCAGGAGATCGTCGAGAAAAAAGGTCTGACCATCGTCAATGACACCTATAATGCCAACCCCGTTTCGATGAGAAGCGCGGTTGCGACTTTAGATGCCTTTCCCGCGCGGGGACGCCGTATCTTGATCTGCGCAGATATGCTTGAGTTGGGTAAGAATACGCGTGTTCTGCATCAAAAAGTCGGAGAATGCGTGGCGGCCTCCAGGGTCGATGTGCTTATGACCGTGGGTGACCAGGCGCGATGGATTTTGGAAACCGCGCATCGGTATAATCCCGGATTGGTAGTGTTCGGTTTTTCAAAGCCCCATGAACTGCAGGACTATCTTCATGTCCTTTGCCAGAAAGGCGATGTTGTGCTGGTCAAAGGATCCAGACGCATGAAAATGGAAACGGTCGTTGAGTTTCTCATCAAAGAATTAAGGAACTGACATGCTTTATTTTCTCACCGAGTTGCGCGATGTGTACTCCTACCTGAATATTTTTAAATACATCACATTTCGTTCCGGCATGGCCGCGGTGACCACATTTTTGCTGTGCATGATCCTGGGCCCGCTGTTTATCAAGGCCTCGCGCCGCAAGAAAATGCAGGAAAAAGCCAAGCGCGATGATGCGCCTGATCTGGACCGTTTTCAGGAGTCCAAGGAAGGCACGCCCACGATGGGCGGCGTTTTTATTATCGGGAGCATTTTGATCTCATCGCTTTTGTGGGCGAATCTGAGCAACGTCTATGTCTTGTTGACGCTTTTTATATGCGTATCCCTGGCGATTTTGGGCGCGATGGATGATTACATCAAGCTGACACAAAAGAAAAGGGGATTGAGCGCCGGCATCAAATTTATCTGGCAGATCGTTTTGGCGGGGGTCGTCGGCAGTGTGATCTATCTAAACCCTTATGTGTCCACACAGCTGGATGTGCCGTTCTTTAAGAATCTGATCTTTACGCTGGGGCCTTTTTATGTGATCTGGATCATGTTCGTTATTGTGGGATCATCCAACGCTGTGAATCTGACCGACGGCCTGGACGGTCTGGCCATCGGGTGCACGCTCATGGTCGCGCTCACGCTGGGTGTTTTAAGTTATATCTCGGGGCATGCCCAATTCAGCGGCTATCTGTTCCTTCCTTATATTTCCGGTGCCGGAGAATTGACGGT
>CAZLRE010000084.1:0-7523 GCA_964561885.1 uncultured Planctomycetales bacterium
CAGGACGCAGGGAAAGACTGATGACCCTGTCTTCCTCGGTCTCCTGATTGAACACAACGCGTTTGATCTCTTCACTCATGGCTTTCGCTTACGGTCTCAACATTTTGTTTGGGCTCAGGCCCGCTTTTCTCACTGCCCGAATTCTCACTTGCTTCGCTTGGCGTTTCCTTAAGCTTATTGCGCTGAAGCACGATATCTTCGAACATGCGGCGCTGCACACAGATAATTTCCTTAAGTCGCACCAGCTCGAGCACCGCCATGAACGTCACCACCATCTCCATCTTGTCCTGGGCCTTGGCAAAAAGCTCGACAAGATTTACACTTTCTTCTTCAACGAGCAAATGCAAAAGCGCATGGATCTTTTGCTCGACCGTGAATTCTTCCTTCGTGACCTGATAAGTTGTCTTTTCCGGGACTTTCTTAAGGGCCAGGGATAAGGCATTGATCAGATCAAAAAGGGTCGCTTCGATCAAAACTTCCTTGGCGTCTTCCTTAAGATCGTTCATCGCCGCTTCATCGATATTGCGCGGGAACAAGTCCTGCCTGAAACTTTCCTTTTGCTTGAGCTCTTCGGCAATTTCCTTAAAGCGTTTATACTCCTCAAGACGGCGGACCAGTTCATCCCTCGGGTCTTCCTCGACCTCTTCTTCAGCCAGCGGATCAGGCGGCAAAAGCATTTTGGATTTGATATGCATGAGGGTCGCGGCCATGACCAGAAAATCACCGACGGCATTCAAATCTATCTTCTTCATGGCCTCAATAAATTCCATGTACTGATCGGTGATCTCTGAGATCGGGATGTCGTAAATATCGATATCGTTCTTCTTGATCAGATACAACAACAGGTCCAGCGGACCTTCGAACATTTCAAGCCTAAGTTTGTATCCCATTTAGAACACGGCCTCCCTGACCTCGGCGATGGTTTTCTTGGCGATAGCCCTGGCCTTTTGGGCCCCTGCGTCTAATATCTCCATGACTTTCTTACGGTCGGATTCCAATTCTCGTCTTTTGTCCTGGACAGGTTTCAATTTCTTGCTTAAGGCATCGGCCAAGATCTGCTTGCATTCTGTGCAGCCTTTCTGGGCCTGTGTGCACCATTGACGGACATCCTGACACCTGTCACCGGCAAAAGTTTCGTAATAACTAAACACGTTGCATTCATCCGGATGACCGGGATCGGATTTTCTGATGCGCTTGGGGTCTGTGAACATTTTAGAGACTTTGGATTTAATCTCGGCATCAGGATCGGACAGATTGATCGCGTTCTGATAACTTTTGCTCATCTTTCGTCCGTCGGTCCCCAACAGCCTTGGGGTCTTTGTCAAAATAGCTTCGCAATCCGGAAAAACCTCTTTTTTATAAATGTGATTGAACCGCCGGCCGATCTCGCGGCACAGCTCAAGATGCGGCAGCTGGTCTTCACCGATAGGGACAGCGCGGGCCTTATACAGCAGAATATCCGCCGCCTGCAAAACAGGGTATCCCAGAAAAGCGTAGGTCTGAAGATCGCGCGTTGTGATCTCGCGCAATTGTTCTTTATAGGTAGGGTTGCGCTCGAGCCATCCTAACGGTGTCAAACACGCCAGGATCATCTGCAGCTCAAGATGCTCGGGAACTTGCGATTGGATAAAAAGGATGGATCTCTCAGGGTCTATACCGCAGGCCATCCAGTCGATGGCCATTTCAACGCTGTTCTCGGCGATGCCTTTACTTTGTTCGTACTCGCCCATGAGCGCATGCCAATCCACGACCCCAAAGATGCACGCGTTGGTTTTCTGAAGCTTGATCCAGTTGTCCAAGGCGCCGACCCAATGCCCCAGATGGAGCTTTCCCGTCGGACGCATGGCGCTAAAAACAACTTTGCTCATAGTCTTGGATTATAATTTTCTTGCGATCTCTTCGATCTCAAAGACTTCAATGATGTCGCCGACCTGGATATCTGTAAAATTACCGATGGTTATCCCGCATTCAAAGCCTTCGCCCACTTCCTTGACATCATCCTTGAAACGCTTGAGCGAACCGACCTTACCGGTAAAAACGATCTCGCCGTTTCTCAGTATCTCGATGTCAGCGCGGGATCTCACTTTTCCTTTTTGGACATAACAGCCGGCCACGATCCCGGATTTGCTGAGCTTCATGACCTGTCGGATCTCAACACGCCCCATGAACTTTCTCTTGAGCTTGGGGGCCAAAAGACCTTCTAATGCCTGGCGCAGATCATTGACCGCATCGTAAATGATGCGGTATTTGCGGATCTCAACACCGGAGGTTTCCACCTCTTCGCGCGCCTTGGCATCGACACCGATGTTAAAGGCGATCACGATCGCATTGGAAACCTTTGCCAACAGAACGTCGGACATGTTGACCTCTCCGACAGCGGCATGGATGAATTTGATCTTGACCTCATCGCTGGGAATTTTGGACAATGAATCGCGCACGGCTTCAAGCGAACCGTTGACGTCCGCTTTCAGGATGACGTTAAGCTCCTTGACCGTTCCCTTTTGGATATTCGTGTAGAGATCCTCGAGCGTGATCCTGGTTTGCGCGCTTAAACGCTGTTCTTTGAGTTTCTGCGTACGCGTAAATGAGATGTCACGGGCCTGTTTTTCATCTTCGATCACATAGAACATTTCACCGGCATCCGGAGCTTCGGGAACCCCGAGCACTTCTACCGGCTTAGACGGACCGGCCTCCTTAAGCTGTTTGCCTAAGTCATCGAACATGGCCTTGATCTTGCCGTAATGAGGTCCGACGACCACAAAATCCCCTTCGCGCAAGACCCCGCCCTGAACGATCAAGGTCGCGATCGAACCGCGGCCGCGGCTTAAGTGCGATTCAACCACGATACCGCTGGCCTTTTTGTCATAATTGGCCTTAAGTTCGAGCACCTCCGCCTCCAGAAGGATCATTTCCAAAAGAGTATCGATCCCCTCACCGGTCACAGCGGATACTCCGACGACAACCGTTTTTCCACCCCAGTCTTCCGGCATCAGATCATGGTCCGCCAACTGCTTTTTGACCTTGTCAGCATCCGCGTTTTTACGGTCGATCTTGTTGAGCGCGACGAGAATCGGAACATTGGCCGCGCGGGCATGATCAATGGCTTCCTCGGTCTGGGGCATGATGCCTTCATCAGCCGCCACAACGAGCACGACCAGATCGGTGATATGGGCGCCGCGGGCGCGCATCGATGTGAAGGCTTCGTGACCGGGCGTGTCTAAGAACGTGATCGTTCCCTTAGGGAGCGTGACCGAATAGG
Source organism: uncultured Planctomycetales bacterium (assembly GCA_964561885.1). Classification (GTDB taxonomy): domain Bacteria; phylum Omnitrophota; class Gorgyraeia; order Zapsychrales; family Fredricksoniimonadaceae; genus JAGNTT01. The sequence continues at coordinate 3,260 of CAZLRE010000084.1, forward strand.
CGCCGATATGCTGCGTGATCCCGCCGTGTTCCTTATCAGCGACTTTCGCGCTGCGGATACGGTCGAGCAAAGATGTTTTACCGTGATCGACATGGCCCATGAACGTAACAACTGGCGCGCGCGGTTTTAAAAGGTCCGGATTTTCATGTTCTTTTTTGTGGTCCTGGACCAGCAGCTCTTCCTGCGTCTTTTCGACTAAAAGGTTAAAACCAAAATCCTGACATAATTTACGGACAATGTCCTCGCCCAAGGCCTGGTTGATATTGGCGAATACGCCTATTCCCATCAACTGTTTAAGAATGGTGCCTGTCTTTTGATTGATGCGCACCGCGAGATCCTTGACCGAGACCGGAACTTTCATCTCCAGATCAACGAGCGGTCCGTCAGAAGCCGGCGCAACTGCCGCCGTTTCCATCGCAGAAGTTTCGCTTTTAACATCGGATCTGGTTTGTGGATGATATCCGTGTCCGCCCTCAGGCCGGCGGCGCTTTTTGGGAAGAGGTTTGACAGTAATGAACGGTTCCGCAGAACGGGTGACCTTTTTCTTGACTGGACTGATATTGGATAAGGGAGCGCTCACTGTCGCAGACGGCGCAACTGGTAAAGGCGCAACCGTCTTGGGGATAACGGTCTCAACCTGAGGAAGGACAGGCGCGGCAATAACAGCTTTCGGTTTGTCAACGACCGGAGCGGCAACCGGCTTCACCGCTTCTACAGGCTTGGGAGCCGGTTCGGGTTTAGCCACAAGGACGTCTTTAACTTTCGGCTGAGCGTCCTCGTCCTTAGGTTTTGCCCCCTTGGCAGAAGCGGCTTTTTCCTTCTTGGGTTTGTCCTTGGCCTTAACGGCTTTTACAGTCTTTGTTTCCTTAGTTTTGACAGCTTTTGATTTTTTATCGCCGCTTTTTTCAGACTTGGCTGATTTAGCCGACTTGGATTTCTTCTTGCCGTCGTCATCATCAGACAGGACGGGCTTTTTAGAAGAGACAATGCCTTCCTTGGCAAACTCATCGCGCAGAACAATTTCAACAACGGCATTAAGCTCCTGCGCCTCGCCCTTGGCCTTTAACTTAAGGGTCTTGAGTTTGGCCAAGATCTTCTCTTCAGTGATTTTTAACTCTGTCGCTAGATCAGAAATTCGCATACAACCTTCTATCCTTTCACTCCATCACACACGGCGATTAAGACTCTTCTTCCTCGACGTCGTCCTGGGTTTCGGTATCCGCCTGGGTTTGCTCTTTAGGTTCTTCCTGGGCCTGTTCGCCCTCCTTTTGGGTCGCGTCCTCGGCATCTTCTGCGCTCTGTTTTTCTTCCCACTGTTTAGCGGAGTAGATGTCCAATTCCCACGCCACCAATTTACTGGCAAGCCGCACGTTCTGGCCGTATCGCCCGATCGCCAGCGACAGCTGGTCTTCCGCCACAATGATGTTGACCTTCTGCTCATCGGTGATGATCTGCATCTGGGAGATCTCAGCCGGAGAAAGCGCGGCCTGGATATAATCTTTGATGTCCGAAGAATAGCGGACAATGTCGATCTTTTCTCCGTGCAACTCAGAGACGATGTTCTTAACGCGTGATCCCCTCATACCGACGCAGGCGCCGACGGAGTCGATCTTGTCGTCCTTGGAATATACCGAGATCTTGGTGCGTTCGCCGGGATCGCGTGCGATCGCCTTGATCTCGATGATCCCTTCATAAATTTCCGGAACTTCCAGTTCGAACAAGCGCCGGACAAAATTCGGATGGGCGCGTGACAAAATGATCTGCGGCCCCTTGATCTCCTTACGCACATCCAGAACATAAGCACGGATACGATCACCCTGACGGAACTCTTCCTTGCCGGATTGTTCGCTTCTGGGGATGATGCCTTCGGCTTTGCCTAGATCGACAATGATATTCCCGCGTTCAAAACGGTAAATGCCGCCGTTGATGATCTGGCCGATGCGCGCATGATATTCATTATAGACGACATCTTTCTCCGCTTCGCGGATCTTTTGAATAACAACTTGCTTGGCGGTCTGGGCCGCGATACGTCCGAATTCATCGGAACGGATCTCCTGCGTGCCGGCAAAAGCGCGGATCTTTCCGGTTTTGCGGTCCAACTTCGCCGTGACATCTTCTTCCTTCCCCACCGTCCAAACCTTCTTGGCCGCAGAAGCAACAGCCGCCTCAACCGCAGCGATGAGCGTTTCCTTATCGATGCCTTTATCACGCTCTAATTGTTCAAGTATAGCGAGTAATTCTGTTTCCATGATCTTTCCTTCCTACTCCTTTGATTATAAGATTTACCGACCGTTCAAAAAACAACAACCGCTTTCATGACGTGCTCGATCGGTATTGTGACTTCTCCATATTTTTGGGTCTCGACACAGACCTCGGCGTCGCGTACCTCTTTGAGAATGCCTGTGTGTTCACGCTTTCCCGCAACAGGCTGCTTTAAGACACATCGGATCTCCTGGTTCAAAACCCTTAAGAAATCTTTACGCTGGGAAAGCGGACGGTCCAAACCCGGGGACGACAGCTCCAGCGAATACTCCCCATCAACAGCGTTGTTGCGGTCGATGACCTCGACCATGGTGCGGTTCAACAATGAGCATTGCTCTAGCGTGATACCACCCCGAGGAAAATCCGCCAGGATCTGAACGATCACTTCTGCACCGTGACGCCGGACATTCAACTCGATCAGATCAACTCCCGCTTCATTAAAAACAGGCTGCGCCAAATCTGTTAACTTTTGTTTTAATTCTTCCGGAGAAAACATACGCTTACTTTAAGATCTCCTGAAGTTTTGATGTCAGCTGGTCCTTGGGCACCACCAGCACTTCACCGGACTTGCGATTCTTGAGCTCAACTGCCCCTTCGGCCAGTTTGCGTTTACCAATAATGACCTTCCAGGGCACGCCGATCAGATCAGCGTCATTGAATTTGCGTCCGGCGCTTTCATCTCGGTCATCGAGCAAAACTTCCATGCCAGCTTTCGTAAGATCTCGATAATACATCATCGCAAGGTCCATACTGTCTTTATCGGTCACCTGCAGCGGAAGGATCTCGACATCGAACGGCGCCACTTCCTTAGGCCAAATGATACCGGAGTCATCGTGACTGGCCTCGATGATGGCCGCGATCATGCGGCTGACACCGATGCCGTAACATCCCATGATGATGGGTTTGCGTTTGCCGTCCTCATCCAGATAAAGCGCTTCAAGCGCGTCGCTGTATTTTGTTCCCAGCTGAAAGATATGCCCCAGCTCAATGGCAACCTGCTTGTGCATCTCTCCCGATGAGCACTTGGCGCATTTTGTTCCTTCCTTAAAATCATCCTTCAAACCATGCGCATGGCCGCAGGAGGAACACTTGACCACATAGTCCTCACCGATCGGAGCGGTGATCAAGAATTCATGCGAAAGATCGCCTCCCATGGCCCCGGAATCAGCCTCGACAATGATCGGATCCAAACCGCATCGCCTGAAAATATTTTTGTAAGCCTCATACATCAATTGATAGTTCTTGTTCAAACCTTCCTTGGTCGTATCAAAACTGTAGGCGTCCTTCATGATGAACTCGCAGGCACGCACGATCCCGAAACGGGTACGAAGTTCATCGCGGAACTTGCTCTGGATCTGATAAAGTGTCACCGGTAATTGGCGGTAAGACTGCACATAGGAACGCACGATCTCGGTAATGACCTCTTCGTGCGTTGGCCCCAGGCACATCTGTTTGCCTTTATTGTCCTTGAAGCGGATCATGACCTCGGCTAACGTTTTATCACGGCCCGTGCGCTGCCAGAGCTCGATCGGCTGCAAACACGTCAAAAACAATTCGTGGGCGCCGGCCGCGTTCATCTCAGCACGGATGATATTCTCAACGCGTTTTAAAACACGCAACCCCATCGGTAAATAACAGTACACACCGGCGGAAAGCATATGGACCAGTCCGGCCCTCAAGGAAAGCTGATGACTGATGGCTTCTGTTCCGATCGGGATCTCTTTGGACGTGTGTATAAAAAACTTTGACCACAACATAAATGACGATCCTTAATTATTCGAACATGCCCGGAGGCAGCGGAATATTGAATTTCACGAATTTCTTATAAAATGATGGTTTCTTTTTATTAAGCACCCAATCCCCGTGGACTTTGCCGAACTCATCGATCTTTTCCTGTTTGTACGTAAAAATGTCATTTAACTGGATCTTGCCGCCGCCGTCTTTCATGGACACCAGATCAGTGATGTTCGTGATGCGTCGCACACCATCGACATAAAGTTCG
>CAZLRE010000085.1:0-1021 GCA_964561885.1 uncultured Planctomycetales bacterium
ATGGCCTTTTGGATGATCTTGTCATCCACGTCTGTGATGTTGCGCACAAAGGTGACGTCATAGCCGCGGAATTTCAGGTAACGGCGGATGACATCAAAAATGTAAAGACTGCGGGCATGCCCGATGTGGCACGCGTCATAGACCGTGACGCCGCAGGTATACATCTTGACCGTCTTGCCGTTTAAGGGGACGAACTCTTCCTTCTGGCGGGTGAGCGAATTAAAAATGCGGATGGACATAGTAATATTAAATGCGGCTATTGAAATGGATGGTAATAAATAGAAATGAAAGAAATACTCGTCATGGCGAGTCCCCAAAGGGGACGAAGCAATCTTATACGCTTATGAGATCGTTTCGCCCCGCTTGACGGGGCTCGCAATGACGATCATATATTTTCTCATTTCTCTTTATTTCCATTTATTTCAATGAATTTCCCTAAGTTATATTCAGATTATATTTCTGATCCTTTGTCCCTATCGCCTATCTTTTCTTCCAACACCTTGATGCGTCTTAACAGTTTGGCCATGTTCGCCATGATCGGGTCGGAGATGTGCACATGCTCCATGCTGATGTCAATCTTCTTGCCGTCCTGTTTGGTGATGTGCCCGGGCACGCCCACGACCGTTGAATTGGGCGGAACATTCCGGATGACAACGGCATTCGCCCCGATATAGGCGTTGTTACCGATGGTGATATTCCCTAAAACTTTGGCGCCGGTTCCGATGACCACGTTGTCCCCGACAGTCGGATGGCGTTTACCGGTCTCTTTACCGGTGCCGCCCAAGGTGACGCCCTGAAAAAGCGTGACGTTATTGCCGACGATGGACGTCTCTCCCACCACCACACCGGAACCGTGGTCGATGAAAAGCCCTTTGCCGATGGTGGCCCCGGGATGGATCTCGATACCGGTCAAAAACTTGGCAAGCTGGGAAATGGCACGCGGAAAGAACGGAAGCTTCCATTGCCAGAGTTTGTGCGCGATACGATACATGACCAAAGCATGCAGTCCGGAATACAAAAG
>CAZLRE010000085.1:1031-7470 GCA_964561885.1 uncultured Planctomycetales bacterium
GTCTTTGACCGCCTTGATCTCATCCGAAAAGAAGATGTAGATCGAAAGCGAGATGATGACGATGACCAGTAAAATATTCATGACTTCCCCTATATTTTATGGACTAAAACGGTTGCGTAAGCGGCGATGCCTTCTTTGTTGCCGACAAAACCCAGACCTTCGTTGGTCGTGGCCTTGATGTTGACGGCATCCAGCCCAAGGCCGATCACGCCGGCGATATGCTGGCGCATCTTTGTTTTGTAATCTTTTAAGTGCGGTTCTTCCGCAAGCACAACAACATCCACGTTCACGGTTTTGTACCCTGTTTTAGCAACGACTGCGCAGACTTTCTCAAGCAAAACCATGCTTGAGATCCCTTTATATTTCGCATCGCTCGGCGGAAAATGCTCGCCGATATCGCCTTTGGCGACCGCGCCTAAAAGCGCATCGCATACGGCATGCAGCACCACATCCGCGTCCGAATGTCCATCCAATCCGCGGCTGTGGGGAATTTCAACACCGCCCAAGATCAGCTTGCGGCCCTTGGCGAAACGGTGGACATCATATCCAATTCCTGTACGATAACTCATAAGAATAACAACTTTAGGGTCAGAAGCCAGAGGTCCAAAGTCCAAAGCAACGCTCGATCACTTCTGACATCGGACTTCTGACTTGTGACGCTAATTCCTTTTCTTTTTCTTCAGTAATATCTCCGCCAGCGCCAGATCTTCGGCTGTGGTGATCTTGATATTTCTATAATCTCCCGGCACAACTTTGACCTTCACACCCATTTTTTCGACCAGCATCGCGTCATCCGTTGGGTCGCAGCAGAGCTTGGCCTTGTGCGCCCTGTCCAGAAGGTTCCGACGGAAGGTCTGGGGGGTCTGCACTTCCCATAGCGTATTGCGTAATAGCGTTTCTGTCACGTACAAATTCTTGGGGTCCGCCTTTTTGATGGTGGCCTTGACCGGGACCGCGGCGATCGCCGCCTGCTGGGTTGCCATCGCCGCCAGTGAGTCTTTAAGTATTCTTTCGCATACCATCGGCCTGGCCGCGTCATGCACCATGAGAATTTCCGTGTCTTTATCGACACAGGCCAGACCGTTGGCCACCGAATCCGAGCGCGTTTCTCCGCCGGGGACGATGGCGCTGATCTTTTTAAAGCGGCCTTTGTCAACGACCCGCCGAAATGCCGCCAGATAATCCGGATGTCCGACCACGATCACACTTGTGATCGCTCTGTAACTTTCGAAGACTTTCAGCGAATACCACAGAAGAGGTTTGTCTTTCAAAAGAACAAGAGCCTTGGGCTTTGAAGCCTTGAGCCTCGTGCCGGATCCGGCCGCCACTAGAATGACCTGCACCTTCATGCCGATGTGTCCGCCAGTTTCGCAAAGATCATGCGCCCGGCCTGAGTCTGCAGCACGGATGTGACATAGACCTTGGAGATCTGGCCGATGTGCCGTTTGCCTTCTCCGACGACCACCATGGTGCCGTCCTCCAGATATCCGATGGCCTGATTGGGCTCTTTACCTTCTTTCAACAAACGGATCTCCAGTTCCTCACCGGGGAATACGACCGCCTTGACGGCATTGACCAGATCATGGATGTTCAAGATGCCCACATCCTGAATGTTGGCCATGCGGCTCAAATTAAAATCCGTGGTGCACAGGCGGCCGTCGAGCATTTTGGCGAGCCTCACCAGTTTGACATCGACCGGGTCCGGCCCTGTCATATCATCCTCATGCACGCGGATATCGACCGTCGCGTCTTTCTGCATGGTGCGCAGGATCTCAAGCCCGCGGCGTCCGCGTTCACGCTTGATATCATCCGCAGAATCCGCGAGTCTCTGCAATTCATGCAGCACGAATCTTGGGGCCACCAGACGTCCGGCCAAAAAACCGCTCTTATGGATGTCCACGATACGCCCGTCAATGATCGCGCTTGTGTCCAGAACAATGATCCCCTCTTTGAGGTCCTGCCGCCGGAAACGCACATACGGGATGATGATGTTAAATTCATCTTTCCCGCGCAAAGCCATGACCGCGCCCAAATAGGAGAACGAGACCGTCAAGACCACGCGCGCGATCGGCAAAAACACATCCCCCAGCGGCAAGAGCGACAAAATGTCCGAGATCACCTTCGCCATCACAACCCCCAAGACCAGACCGAACACCATGCTGGAAAGCCCGCGCAGGGAAACTTTCCGGAAGGTTGATTCGACCGTGATCAAAAATGCCGCGACCAATAGGCCGAAGATGATCCCCATGATCGAATCGTTAATGATCTCTCCGACCTGATATCCGACGACAGCGCACAGAATCGTAAAAAAAACACGGATGAATAATAACGTCATTTTGGCTCCCTTTGTTTACGTTGTACGTGATAAGACGTACGTAGTAAGAAATCAAAAAATATTATTAAAGAAAATGACAAACGTACCACGTATCACGTACCACTGACAACTTATAACGCATCCAACGCTTCACGCACACCGGTCACAGGGACCAGTTCCAGCGTCTTGGTGTTGATGTCTTTTGATTTAAGATTGTTCTTGGGCAAAATACAGCGCTTGAAACCAAGCCTCTGGGCCTCGTTGATGCGCGCCACCACCTGGCTGACGCTGCGGACTTCCGACGACAAGCCCACTTCACCGAATATGACCGTATCAAAAGGCACTGTTTTATCCAACAACGCGCTTGCGACCGCCACCACGACCGGAAGGTCGACCGCGGGATCGACCGCCTTGACGCCTCCGACAATATTTAGAAACACATCCTTGTCCTGCAGATTCAGCCCGACGCGTTTCTCCAGGACCGCCACCAACAGCGCGAGGCGGTTGGCATCAAAACCCTGGGCCTTATGGCGTACGATCCCGAAAGCGGAACGGCTCACCAATCCCTGCACCTCAACAAGAAAAGGCCGTGTTCCCTCCATAATGGGGACCACGACCGAACCGGACGCGTTCTTGGGACGTTCGCACAGGAACATCTCCGACGGGTTGGTGACTTCCGACAGCCCCGTTGCCGTCATTTCAAAGACACCGATCTCATTGGTCGACCCGAAACGGTTCTTGATGGTCCTTAAAATGCGGTACGTCGAATATCGTTCCCCTTCGAAATATAAAACCGTATCAACAATATGTTCCAACACGCGCGGCCCCGCGAGCGTTCCTTCTTTGGTGACGTGCCCGATCAGAAACAACGCGATGCCTTTGGCCTTGGCCACCTGCGTTAATATCGAGGCTGATTCACGGACCTGGCTGACACTCCCCGGGCTCGACGTCAATCCCGGCAGATTCACCACCTGAATGGAATCGATGATGACCACGCTTGGGTTCAGCTCATTGATATGATCAATGATGGTGTTGATATCGATCTGATTGACGATATAAAGCGAATCGCCGGCCTTGTTCGTGATCCGGTCCGCGCGCATCTTGGTTTGCTTGACCGATTCCTCGCCGCTGACATAAAGCACGCGATGCCCTGACTGGGCGAGCGAACAGCAGATCTGCATCGAAAGTGTGGATTTGCCGATGCCGGGGTCTCCGCCGATCAAAGTGACCGAACCGGGCACGATCCCGCCGCCCATGACACGGTCGAACTCAAAAATATCGGTCGCCATGCGTTTTTCTTCATCTGCTGTGATGGAACGCAATAATACCGGGGTCTCGTTATGCTTGATCGGATTTCTTAAAGCGCTGGCGGCCGATGATGATACCGCAACACTTTCCTCGACGTAGGTGTTCCAGCTGTCGCACTCCTGGCATCGCCCCACCCACCGGGGGGATTGCGCGCCGCATGTCTGACAGACAAATAAGGTTTTAGTTTTCATGATTTAGAAACTTACTTCTTCGCCGGTTTCGGGCGATATAACAACTTCCACGGATTATTCTTGAGATCTGCGGATAACTCATCAAGGTTCTTATAAATATTCGGGTTATACAGGAACATACCCAATGTTCCCTTGCCCTGCTGGATCTCATTGACAATATTCTTGATCCCGGTGAGGATATCGGTCACCGACTGCGTATTTTGCGGGGTCAATAAACCGTTATTAATGCCGTCCATGGTCTTTTCCAGTTTGGCGGTCATCCCGTCGATCCTTTGGGTGATGCGGTCGATGGGGACCGGGTCAATGCCCTGCACCCGTCCGTCCGTCTGGATGAGCTGCTGCGATCGTCCCGGCGTGATCTCGACATATTTCTCGCCCAAAAGACCGAGCTGGTTGATGGTGATCGTTGAATCCGCAGGAACATGGATGCCGTCCTCGATAAACAGCTCCACCCTGACTTTCATGTCGCCGCCTTCAGAGAGGATCTCGATGTCCTTGATATGTCCAGCCTCGACACCGGCCAGGCGCACGGGCGCGGCCTTTTTGAGGCCGTTGGCGTAGCCGAAGATAACGTTCATCGTCTGTCCGCGTTCAAAGAACGAGAAATTGCCGATGGACAATATGGCGACCGTCAGACATCCAATCGCGATAAGGACAAACGCCCCTACTTTCAACTCCAGATTGGTTTCCTTGGGCATGTCGCAATCTCCTTCTTATGGAATTATGGATCGTTCTTTTGAATGATATGTCCGAACACCAGGCTTTCGTCCTCGGTGATCGGCCCGTGAGCTTCGCCGTTGATGAACTGATGCACGACCGGATGTTTGGAATTCCGGATCTCATCGACACTTCCGTCGGCAATGACCTGTCCGTGATAGAACATCGCGATCGAATCCGCCACCCGGTAAGCCATATTCATGTCGTGCGTGACAACGATGGATGTGACCTTCAGCTTGTCGCGCATTTCGATGATCAGATTATTGAGCGCCGCGGCCGTGATCGGATCGACCTCGCTTGTCGGTTCATCGTACAAAATGATCTGCGGCTCCATGCACAGCACGCGCGCCAGACTCACGCGTTTTCGCATCCCTCCGCTTAACTGAGACGGCATCAGTTCCTGGACATCCTTTAGACCGACGAGCGCGAGCGCATCCGCCACGCGGTCATCGACCGTTTTTTTATCGAGGTCCATGAACTCATTAAGGACGAAGGCCACATTCTCACCGACGTTCATGGAATCAAAAAGCGCGCCGCCCTGGAACACCAGGCCGATCTCCATGCGGATCTTGTTGTATTCCCGCTCCTCGAGATTGGTGACCTCAACACCGTTGACCTTGATCGATCCGGCGTCCGGTCGGATCAGCCCCACGATATTCTTTAAAAGAACGCTTTTGCCGACGCCGGAGCGGCCGATGATGACCTTCGTCTCGCCGCGGCGGACGGTCAGGTTCATGCCGTTTAAGATCTGCCTGCCGTTGAAGGCCTTATAAAGGTTTCGGATCTCGATCATATTAACTTTTGAACAGGAAATACAAAATGAATGTGATCACGCAATCCAACATAATGATCAGAATGAACGAACGCACGACAGACGCAGTCGTGGCGTTCCCGACCCCGTCTGCGCCGCCCTTGACCTTAAGCCCCTGATGACAGCCCACGGTCGCGATGACCATGGCGAAAAATACTGTTTTAAGAATTCCGACAGCCACATCCCTTAAGCGCAAGGAATCGCAGACCATCTCCCAATACATGACGCTGTTGATGCCGAGCCTGTTGACGCAAATGACATGGCCTCCGTAAATACCGATGAAATCGGCAAATACCGTGAGTATGGGCAGCATGACGACCAGCGCCAGAAAACGCGGGACCACCAGATATTTCACGGGATTGACGGCAAACGCCTTTAAGGCGTCGACCTGTTCGCTGACGACCATGGAGCCGATCTCGGCGGTGATGCCCGCGCCCACCCGTCCGGCGACGATGAGGGCCGTCAGTACCGGCGCGAGCTCGCGCGTGAGAGATAAAGCGATGACATTGGGAATATAGATCTCGGCGGAAAGCTGGACCATCAGGTAGGCCATTTGAAGGGCGATGATCATCCCCACAAAGAACGCCACCATGGAGGAGATGAGAAAACTGCCCGGCCCCACGCGCTTGGCCTGGACGAGAAAACGGTATGGTTTAAACGGCGGTGTCGCGGCCCAATAAATGGTCTGTCCGCAAAGGATCGCGAGCTGCCCGATGTACGCGAGCCACCGGAACATCCACGGCCGTGTCAATGCGACGATCGACATAAAATTCTAGAACCCTATTTTCTTTTGAACGCCTAACAGACTGGAATCTTCCTGCCCCAACAACGTGTTTTGTTTATCGTTCTTCAAGAACAGCATGGTCTGTGTTTTTCCTTCTCCGCTTGAATCTTGGACCCTTTTGAGGACCCATTCAGACTGCGAGTCACTGTCTTTAACGAGCGGAATTCTTTTGATCCCCTTGATCTGGGAAGCCATATTGTCCCCGTCGCTTAAGTCCACAATGCCCGCGAGCCCGACGCTGAAACCATTGGTCTTTGTGACCGTTGAGCCTGTCAGATCGATCAAGGGATAGATCCCCTGGAGATTTAACAACA
>CAZLRE010000086.1:0-6533 GCA_964561885.1 uncultured Planctomycetales bacterium
AGCTTATTTTTAACGACCTGCTGATCATTTTTAAGCTCGATAAATTTCTCCATTAACCTTACATGGGAAAAATCTTTCATGTCTAACACATATTTGGAAGACCCAAACAAATCCTCATTGATGCCGATGGATTTTCGACTATAACCGATACTAATGGTCGGCACTTGTGAAGACAGCGCACCAATCGTGGCATGGGTTCTGGCACCTATAAAGAAATCGCATTTGGATAAAACAAACTTTAACTCCTCAGCATTACGGTCAGAGGAAATGATTGCGGCCTTGTCTTTATACTTTAATTCCCTCAAAATTCCGTTCATATAATCAAAATCATTGGTTTGTGTGCCGTTAAGCTGGTTCACATGAGGGATCAAGATAATCGTCGTATTTTGTGTTTCGATCAATTCATCCAGAAATTTGATGCTTTCCTTGCGAAAAAAATCCTCTCCCAAAGATTTAAAATAATCCTTCAACAACGGTGAAATATTAAATCCTATCTTTAAACCTTCTGACTGAGTCGTAACTAAAGGCAATGACGTCTCTTGAACGGGTAAAAGAAAAGCCGGATCAGCAACTCGCTTGATGTTTCGAAGACCAAGCTCTTCTAGTTCGGAGAAACTTTTCTCTTCACGGACAGTGATAAGATCTGCCTGTTTAAGCCCATTAATAATTTCAGAAAGTTTATCACCAGAAGTAAAAGGCCCAATCGACGCTCCCCAGATCACCAGCTTCTTTCCGTGGCGTTTGACAAAACGGTTAAGTTCCAGATATCTCTTTAACGAATTAAACCCATAATCTTCGGTATAATTATCGCCCCCAACAGAGATGGCCACGTCACAATCTTTAAGATCCTTTAAAAGCGGCGCGTACCACAAATCCCACTGCAAATCCTTAAAAAATTTCCCGAAAAGCTTGTTTAACATCCACTCAGGCCTTCCCTTTCTCCACAACCGATTAGATGACCCGGCGATCACTTTGACCGGAAAACCAAAGTCGACTTTCGCGTCCCCTTCAGGATCAAACGAAGCCAACACGACACACACGTCTGAAAACTCTTTTTTCAGCATTAAGATGGTTGAACGGATAATCGCTTCGCATCCATGGTTATAACAACCGGCATGGCCGACGAATAAAACTTTCATGACTTCCTTATCGTTTTCTGAATATAGTGTTCATATAAGCCCGTTCAGTACTCGTAAATCCGAAAAAGAAAAGCATCAATAGAAACGCCATAGCCTGTAAAGACGCAAAAAGAAATAAACTGACGTAATCTGGCATGACATAAGGCTTGATAAAAATCCACACGCCCAACAAAACCACCATCGATTTTAAAAGTGGTCCTGCCAATGTTAAAAAGTACTCCATCAATGAAATAGACAAAACCCGTGTCACATAAATAGGCTGGATGAATAATTTAGTAATCAACATGGGTATAGCCAAACCCAAAGCAACACCCATAATTCCGAATTTCTTAACCAGTAAAAAACTGATGACCAAGTTTAAAACACCTTCAATAATATTTAAATAAGCAACAAACTTATGCTTTGATATTCCATAGAGCACGGAGAAAACAGCGCTTTGCATCAAAGCCAACGTCATCGGAACTGCTAATACGACCAAAATCTTATATGAATCTGAATATTCCGAACCAACCCATCGAAAAATAAAATCCTTACCAAAAAGAATCAACATCCCACCGATAAAGACCGAAACATAACTGATGATTTTTGTAATAAAAAGAAATTTCTCTCTAATAGCATCAAAATTATTCTTTCCTTCCTCCTGACTGAAGTAAGGACTGAACACGCCTGTCACGCCACTGATCAATTGCATAAAATACTCAATCAAACGCGCCGCGATTCGAAAGGGCGTAATTTGTGCGACATTGCCTGTCATGGAAATGACAACCGAATTAATCTGAAAGCGCAGCATATCTGCGATGCGCCCGATGAACGTATAAATACTGTATCCGAACAATTGCCGAACCATCGAGACTTTAAAATTCTTTGGCGATATGCTAACGCGCCGTTCCAACTGATAACATTGTGAAACCCTGATCAGATTCTCTGCGATATTGGTCGCAACGGTTGCCCATGCGATAACGATTAGGCTACCTTGATATTTCACGATTATTATCGTCAATACCAGACGCAAGACTGTGAAGAAAATTTTTCTGGAATTGACCAGATCATGCCGCAGGTTCGCCATCAATACTCCTTCAAATATTGACGTCGGAAAAACAAATAAATTATTCAAACAGAGAATGAGCAAAAGCCTGGAAAACAGCTCAACATAGGCAGGATCTTTGAGCACTAGAGGCGCAAAATAGATGACCAAACCTATAAAAGAAATTGCGACCAACGTGATAGCTATAAATAAGTAGAATGCCGTCGCAGAAATAAACGATATTTCTTTGTCACCGGAATCTCCTCCCCGTCCGATGGCCTGGGATATAAAACGGCTCACCGCCGAAGGCAATCCCAAATCAAGAATGGCCGCATAGCCCATAAATGAAGACACCAAAATCCATATGCCGAATTGGGCATCGCCGAACGTGTGGATCAAAAGCGGCATTACATAAAAGCCGGAGGCGATCTGGGCCACCAAATTGATTGTGTTAAGAACCGAACCGCTGATTAACCTATGCGATCTCATTGATTTATTTCTGCCTCTTGAGAATACTCTTAAGAATATTTTTAATTTTACGCTTCAGACGCGTAAGCAAAGGATCACGGTAACAATGTTGATATTGTTCAATGAGTGGGTCTAACTCTGCTTTGAATACCGAGAAATCGTTCTTCTCACGGGCTTTTAAAAAAGCTTCATGACTGACCGTCACCATATCCATTCTTAATTCATGTATGCGCCGTGTCTTTGCGTCCAACTGACGATATCCTGCCTCGACCCTTTTCACTGGCCGCCACTGTTTATTTTGATCCTTCAGATAAAGCCGGTATGCCAACCCTTCCCGGCGATGTCTTAAACCGGCATCTTGCGATCGCGCAATCTCATCAGGCGACAAATCCTCCAGATAGAGTCTTCCTTCAATTTGTGCTTTTTGGATCAACTCGGCAATCACAGGATTTCGAACGACGACAACGTTTGTGCCCTGATCATCCTTCACATACTGCGGCAACCACGCATCACCAACGGCAATGTCCGCAGTTTCGGCAAGAACATCATCGCAATAATCGCACGCTGAGTATTTTAGAAATCCGTGTCCCCAATTATGTCCGTAGAATTCACGGTTGGTTTTCGTGGCACGCACGGTTTTCCCATTTTTCTCACCCGTCACTTCTACACCGTAAAGATCAGCGCCCTGACCGGGCATTTTCTTTCGAAAATCAATAGACTCTAGCTCTGCCGGAGAAACATCGCACTGCCAGGCGAACATTTCAGCAAAGCGGCTGCTTTTTAAATGTCCGCAGACCAGGCCCACACAAAATTTGATCCTGTCTTTAATGACTGTGTTTTGATCAGCCAGCAACCGCACAGCCTTGACGAAACATGGAATGCCGACAAGCGCATAACGACCCGGGTTCTTTTTAACTAATTCCAAAACTCCGGACATCTCGATGGGATAATATCTGGATTTTGCGCCGTGGCGCACATCATCTTTGGAAAAGGAAATGCCAAAACCGAACATCTCTTCTTTGGATTGAGGAGAATTCCGTTCCCGCACGTGGATCACCGCATCTACCAAACCCTTATCCAATAATTCATGGACGATCCATGTGCCCATGCCGCCGGAACTTCCTAATTTACGAAACTCACCTTCAAGCACGTGGCCGGCGTATGTGTTCAAATAATAACCGATACGCTTATGATAATCGCAATGTTCACCGAAATATTTTTTGCCTATCACATCTTCATTAGGCGCTTCATTGGAAAATGGACAAACCTTCATCACGTTGGCATCTGCAGAACCTTGACCAACAGCAGCCGCCTGAAATCGTCCGTATTTGTCCATTTGGACAACCATATTGGAACCATCAACAGCTGCGCATGCACCGCAGCCGATGCAGTAGCCGCCCTTTATAACGAGATCTAATGAAGTTTTTGTTTGATTCATGAATAACGATGAGGCTCGATTAAGCATCATTTTCGCATCTTGATGACCTTCGCGGGATTTCCGACGACAATGGCCCAGTCCGGTACATCCTTGGCCACGACCGCGCCAGCGCCGATAATGGCGCCCCGGCCGACCTTGACACCGGCCAGAAGGATGACACGCGAGCCGATCCAGACATCATCGCCGATCGTGACCGTCTTCTCTTCCTGAAAACCCTGCTGGACCATCGGGATGTCCGTGCGGGAAAACGCATGATTCCATGAAATGATGAGAACCTCTTCCCCCATCATGACGTGATCGCCTATTTTAACGCTCCCGCGGATCTTGGTTTTCTCTCCGATGGAAGAATAATCGCCGATCGATACATTACGTCCGGAATTAAAAAAGGCGCGCGGTTCGATGCGCGCCTCTTTACCGCAGTGGGAAAACAGCTGCCGGCAGATCACATGCCGGATGGTGCCGAAAACCGCACAACCTCTGATATAAGATGACGGCAGCCACTGGGCAAAGCCGTAATACAGCGCGCAAAAGATCAGCCGTTTGATTTTTCCCATGTCTTGTCCTCTGAAATGAAAGCGGATAAATTGGATTTAGGAACTACCCCGGAATCGGGCTGATAAAAAATGATCTGGCTCCCCTGGTCTTCGAACTTAAAGGGGATCTCCAGGAATTTGGACAGCTTGGCCCGCACCACCGCCTGCATGTCCGGCTCAACGCACAAAAGCACAAAACCGCCGCCGCCCGCGCCCAAGAGTTTTCCGCCCAACGCGCCGGCGTTCATCGCTGTCGTATAGATCTCATCTACGACCGGGGTCGTGATCTTGTCGGACAATTCCCGTTTTAACAGCCAGCTTTGGTGCAGAAGCTTTCCGAAATCCCTGACCTTTCCGTCGCTAAGGACACGCACGGCCTCTTCGGTCAACTGCTGCATACTGGTAAGTTCCTTCGTCTTATTAGGGATGTTCTTGATCTGGTGCTGGGCGATCTCGGAGGCGAAACGCGTGAAGCCCGTGAAATAGAGCATCAAGTGGTCTTCTAGGTCCTTGAGCTTGCTGGCGGGGATGGTGATCTTGCGCACGCGCAAATGATTGGATCCGCCGAACTCAATATAATTAAAACCGCCGAAACCGGCCAGGGCCTGGTCCTGGCAGCCCACGCTTTCGCCGATCATTTTCTGCTCGATATGGATAGACTCGTTGACCAGGCGTTCTTTGGTGACACGCAGGCCTTTGAGCGCGTAAAGACTGTTCAAAAGCCCGACGGTAAAAGCCGAGCTTGAACCCAGGCCTGTGCGCGCCGGCAAGTCCCCGTCGTGATGGATCTCAACCCCCTGGGGCATGTCCATAAAACGCAGGGTCTCCCGGACAGAGGGATGGTTGATCTCATCGAGCGTATTGACATGCTCCATCTTGGAATAAATGACGCGGTACTTGTGGTCAAAGAACGGCGGCAGATACCGGAGCGTGATGTAGCAATATTTATCAAAGGTCGTGGCCAGGACCGCGCCGCCGTTTTGGTCGTACCAGGCCGGGTAGTCGGTGCCTCCGCCGAAAAATGAGATTCGAAACGGGGTTCTGCTGATGATCATGGTCTGTTCCTGTCTATAGAAAGGATAATTAAAAAAGCGTATTGTTTGGAGTGTGGCGTTAGGGGTTGGGATTCTGACCTCAACGCCTTTCCCCCGCTCCCGACAATACGCTCGGCATTATTAAACAACCTGTACTCGAGCAACTTATTTTCAATGTCAGGAATTCGGCATTGAAGATTTTTCCAAACCCCCAACTCCATACTCCCAACAATCCACTACACCCTGTCGTAAATAAACTTCGGGATCACAAATTTCCTGCGGTTGAGGACCGCGCCCAGCACATGGCACTTGCGCTCGCGCAGGGGTTTTAAGGTCCATCTCACCACCGGCAGGCGCGTCAAGCTTTCGGCCACCATGAGGATCACCCCGTCGACACTTGAGGCCAGCGCGAGCGAATCCTTGTAATTCTTAAGGTCCGGCCCCTCCACCAGGATCATATCGAACTTTGAGCGCAACACCTGGAAAAGATCGCGCGCTTTGGGCGAATCCAGGAATGTCAGCGGATTTAAGGACGTCCGCCCGGAATTGAGCATCCACAAGTTGGGCCCGGCGTTCTCAATGACCTGGTCGATCGTCGCCTTGCCGGTCAGAATATCAATAAGCCCGCTGGGCGGGACTTTGCCGTTGGTATCCTTGCGGAAATTCGCGCTCACGACCAATACCTTTTTATCTCCGTATCCGGCCAGGGAGAAACCAAGGTCCGCGATAACACCCGATGTTCCACGGGTCTCTTCGGGTTCAACGAACAATATGGCCTTGATGTTCTGATTGGCGGCCAGAAGCCTCACCTGGTCAGCCAAAGCCGAAAGCGCCGACGGGTACGGCGCTTTGTCATTATATTTCTTCATGTCCTTAAGTAAGGTCTTGCGGGCAAAA
>CAZLRE010000086.1:6543-7436 GCA_964561885.1 uncultured Planctomycetales bacterium
GGCGCGGAATGCTGCCCAAATGCGGCAAGCCAAGCGTCGCTTCCAGATCTCGAGGAGATTTTACCGTCTGGTCCATATATTCAAAAATGAACGCAAGGATACATCCCAGGAATAAACCCATGAGCGCCGCCATCGCGAAGATCACTTTGTTGCCAGGACCTTTGGGTTTAAACGGCACCGCAGCCTGTTCGATGATCTTGACGCTCGCCGGTCCGATCGCCTGCTCGTCGGGTAATATCTGTCCGCTCAAATTCTGGATCATCCCCTGCACATTGTCGCGCAACTGCATCACCATGGGATGTTTGATGCCGTATTTGAGCTCAAGCTCGGCCAACTGCTGCTGAAGGTCAAAGATCACATAGGCGCGGGACAGCACGTTGGCGGTTATCGCGGCCGCCTGCGGATCAAAATCAGAGACAATGATCGAAAACATGTTCGTGTCGCGGATGGTCTCAACCGAAACGTTGCCCCGCAATATCTGCACCGCCCGGCGGAAAAGGAATCCGGACCGTTGATCAGGCGAAAGCGATTCGAGTTTTGCGTTAGTTTTAGCCACTTCAAGGTCGATAAAACTGCGCCTTAAAGGAGATGCATAATTTTTTTCGTAATCCAAAGGTTTCTGGTCCAGCCGGATCGCTGCCACAGTACGCTCAAGGACCGGACGGGAGACGACAACCTCGCCCTGGGTCACGGTCGCCTGCACATTGCGCTGACCCGGCGCGAGCTCCTGGTAATAGGTCGCCTCGACTTGTTTCTCACCGGTGATGAGCATCTTGACCTGGGCATCATACATCGGGGTCTTGATGGTCAGTCCCACGAAAGATATGACCGATACCACGATCAAACAGATCAGGACGATCGACTTCTGTCTGAAAATGATCCGCAGATAATCG
>CAZLRE010000087.1:0-7366 GCA_964561885.1 uncultured Planctomycetales bacterium
ATGGCGGATCTGCGATACGAGCTGATCAACTGAAGAAAACTTTTGTTCATCGCGGATCCTTTTTAAAAATTCGACCTCTAAACGATGACCATAGATGCTTTTATTAAAATTGAACATGTGAACTTCACAACACACATGTGAATTCTTTCCCGGGAAAGAAGGCCTGTTGCCGATATTGGCAATGCCCGAGACTTTCTTTCCGTTTAGATCGACACGCACAACATAAACCCCTTGCGCAGGCAAGATCCCGCTGTCGATCTTGATATTCGCCGTCGGATAACCAAGCCTCTTGCCGCGCGCGCTGCCATGGACGACCATACCTGCGACGGAAACATTCCGCCCGAGCATTGAGGACGCTTCCTGCAAACGTCCGCTGAGGATCAACTCACGAAGCCACGAGCTGCTGATCTTCTCAGCGGTCTTTTTGACAGGACGCATGTGACGCACTTTAAAGCCATACTTGATGCCGAGCTGTTCAAAGGAGACCACATCGCCGCTGCGGTTCTCTCCAAAACGAAAATCATCACCCACAAAAACTTCCTTAACTCCAAGACTTTTGACCAGATACCGGCGGACAAACTCTTCCGGTCCAAGACGGGAGAATTGAGATGTGAATTTGATAACGAGCACAGCATCAACGCCCAATTTCTTTATAAGCTCTAGCCTTTTAATCAGAGAAACCAAATAGGAAACTTTCCTGTGATGCAAAACCTCAACCGGATGCGGATGAAAGGTCACCACCAGGCTCTTGGAACTTTTCCGACGGGCGGATGCGACCATCTGGCGGATGAGCCACTGATGCCCTTTATGAACTCCGTCAAAGATCCCGATCGCCGCGACCGTGTTTGCCAACGCCGGTTTAACCCGGCCAACGCCGAATATGACTTTCATTGAGATCCTCTAATTTAACCGCGTCTTCGAGACGGAAATGTCCGACCTTGGTACGTTCGATCTGCGTGATGCACGCGCCGCATCCCAATTTTACCCCCACATCCTCGGCGAGCGTACGCACATAGGTCCCTTTGGAACACTCCAGATAAAACCGCACCTGCGGCGATTGAAAATCGACCAACTTCAAAACATCGATACGTATCTTGCGCGCCGGTCTTTCTACAACAATCCCCTTGCGGGCAAGACGGTAAAGCCTTTCGCCTTTATATTTCACGGCGGAGACCATGGGCGGCATCTGTTCGGATTCACCGACAAATTCGCGCAATACGTTCTCAACATTTTCCCGGCTGACATATTCGAAAGGTTTTTGTTCGATAACCTCGCCGGTGATATCCGCTGACGTGGTCTGCGTGCCCAGCTTCAGCGTTGCCGCATATGCTTTATCAAAAGCCACGAACTTATCAAAGAGCTTGGTGGACCTGCCCAAGAGCATGATCAAAACCCCAGTCGCCAATGGATCAAGCGTTCCCGCGTGCCCGACGCGGCGCATATTGAGTTTACGCCGCACCCGGCTGACCACATCGTGAGAGGTCATGCCTGATGGTTTATCAACAACAATGATCCCGTCCATCATAGCTCCTTGCCCAGCGCGTTTAAGATCTTCGCGCGCGTTTCTTTGATACCCAGATCGAGCGTGCATCCGCTGGCCTTGGCGTGACCGCCCCCCTGGAAACGTGAGGCCAAACGCGCCACATCCACACGCCCCTTGCTGCGGAAATTAACGCGCGTGCGGTTCTGACCTACTTCGTTAAAGATGACAATGACCTCAACACCCTGGGCCGATCGCAAGAACGCGAACATTTTGTCCCGGACATCGAATCCGTCTGAGAACTTCTTAAGATCTTTTTTCTTCAGGTCAAGACACGCAAGTTTACGCTGATTCGTAAATTCCACTTTATTGGCAATCCCCATGAACATTTTCAGATCGTCGATCGAAACAACATCATAAATACTGGAATAGATCTGCTGAACGCTCACGCCGCGGGCGATCAGATCTCCGGCAATGACGTGCGTTCTGGCGGAGGTGCAGTCATAACGGAACGACCCTGTATCCGTCATGATCCCCGCGTACAACAGCGTCGCCGTATCCCTGGAGATACGGACCTTCATGTGAGTAAAAAGCTCATACAAGACCTCCGCTGTTGACGATGAATCAGGCAAGATCAGATTCACATTCCCGAATGAATCGTTCGTTTTATGATGATCGATGTTGACCAGCAGTTTATCCTTTCTCAAAAGCCCGCGGACGTTGCCGATGCGCGCAAGGTCTCCGCAATCCAAAGCAATGGCGGCATCGTAATCAAGCTCTCTGACCTGCGACGGCTTTTTGACCCACGCTGTTTTCGGCAAGAACTTGAGCCACCCCGGGACCGCATCCTCATTGAGGACTGTCACGGATTTCCCCAATGCTTTTAAAACGACCGCGAGCGCAAGCGCGGAGCCGATCGCATCGGCATCCGGATTGACATGCGTCGTGACGATGAACTTCTTGTTCTTCTTAATGGCATCGGCCACTGTTTTATAACTCATCGTCCGCCCCGCTTTCGTTCTGGTTCTTTTTGATATCCTCCAGCGTCTGGTCGATCCGGGATGAATACGCGAGCGAATCATCGTGAATGAACACGATCTCGGGTGTGTAGCGCAACCTCACCCGCTGGCCTATCAACTTGCGCACGAACCCCCGGGCGCTGCTTAAACCCTCCTGAACATTCTGGATCTCTTTGCGGTCATTGGACAGAACACTGAAACCCACGCGGGCATGCTGCAGGTCTTTGCTGCATTCCACGTAAGTGATCGTGACAAAGGTCAGACGCGGATCATTGATCTCTCCGTACTGAATCATATTTCCGATCTCGCGTTTGATCTGCTGATTGACTTTCTCCATGCGTACCATAACAACTCCTTAACGCTTATGATGTTTATACAGATCCCGGGCATAGGCCAATTGCTGCGACTTAAGCCGCAGACGACCGTCCACCACCCGGCCCAGAACACCGTCCAAGATCTCCTTAAATATCTTCCCGGACGGTATACCCAAACCTTTCAGATCTTCCCCATTGATCTTTAAATTCATATGACGCCACTTTAATAAATGCATCCGGATCCTGGCTCGCGTCAGCGGATCATTTGACTTTGCTCCAAGATAGATCAATTCTTCCGGACTCTTCGAACGCAAAAGAGAGAACGCCTCACCGGCAGACAAATGAGAGCTACTGATTTCCTTGAGAGTCTTGGCAGACGAGATCGCATCCAAAACTTTGTTTTTATCAACGGACTTAAACGCGCAGCGCTCCATGGCCCTTGCGGCCTTCTGCACAGACATGCCGTCGCATAAAACCATCCAAAGGACCAGCCAGGAACTTTCCGGAGTCAGATCAGGAAGGTTCTTCTTCCCCCAGTTTAACGAATCGAGAGCATCTTTGACCAAGCGTACCCGATCGCCTGCGAAGGAAACCGGACCGCCCAGGAATTTCAAAGCCCCCAGACCATGGAGCCTTTTTAAATTCGCCAGGACGGCATGTTCCTTTAAATTCTTTTTAAACTCCTCGAAAAGACGCGGCGGTTTAACCGAGTTAAATGCTCCTCTGCGCAACGCGCGGCGCAACAAGCCCAGCGTCACAGGTTCGATAGAAAAACCGAATCTTTGTTCGAAACGCACTGCCCTTAGGATGCGCGTCGGATCATCGATAAAACTTTGATCATGCATCACACGAATGACTTTTCGTTTGATGTCGCCCGACCCGCCGTAATGGTCGACCAACAAACCAAACCTGTCCGGAGTGATGGCGATCGCCATGGCATTGATCGTAAAATCCCGGCGGAAAAGATCTTCCTCAACGTTTCCGGATGAAACAACAGGCAAAGCTCCCGGATACGGATAATGTTCCTTCCTAAGCGTGGCAAAATCAATGGCAGACCCGTTATTGAGCGTGACCGTTGCCGTTCCAAACTGCTTATATACAACAATGTTCCCGCGATACAACGAGGCGAAGCGGCGGGCCAAGGCCACGGCATCCCCGACCACGGCAATATCGACATCTTTGACCGAGCGCCCGAGGATCAGGTCCCTGACGCATCCGCCGGCGATGAACGCTTTCAAACCGGAGTTATGAGCCAAAGAACCGATCTGACGCACTATCTTCAAAGAGCGAGGCTCAAGTTTTATTAAATGGTTCTGCACTCCATTAACCCCGAGGATGAAATTGTTTATGAACGGATTTAAGGCGTTCTTTGTCGACGTGCGTGTAGATCTGCGTTGTCGAGATGTCCGAATGCCCCAGCATTTCCTGGACCGAGCGGAGATCCGCCCCGTGCTCCAGCAAATGCGTGGCAAAGGTATGCCGCAGCGTGTGCGGCTTGATATTCTTTTTGATATTAGCTTTCTTAGCGTATGTCTTGATCAAATTCCAAATGCCCTGACGGCTGATGCGGCGTCCCAATCGGCTCAAAAAAAGAATATCCGTTGGCTGCGTTTTCGCCTCGAACTTTGGCCTGACTTTCTGGCAATAGACCGCAAGCGCATCCCGTGATTTCTTTCCGATGGGGATCAGACGCTCTTTCCTGCCCTTGCCGATACAACGGACATAACCGACATCAAAATTAAGACCGCTCATTTTCAGGTCCGCCAGTTCGGAGACGCGCATCCCGCTCGCGTAGAAAAGCTCAAGGATCGCATAATCCCTGATCAGCTGCGGTTTCTTTCCCTGCGCCGCCCTTATGATGGCCTCTATCTCAGCCTGCGAAAGGACCTCGGGCACCCTCTTCCATAACTTAGGCGTCTCCACGAGGTTCGTCGGGTCATCCTTCACAAAGTTTTCCCGCACGAGAAACCGGTGGAACATCTTGACCGCTGTCAAAGCCCTGCAGATCGACGGAGTTGCAAGGCTTCGCTTCTTTAATTCATACAAGAACGATGAGACCCGATCACGCGTTACCGCTTGCGGATCACTAACACCCGCTTTTTTTAAATATTCCCAATAAAGCTTAAGGTCGCGGTCATACGCCATGAGCGTATTCTTGGCAAGCCCGCGCTCAACCGACATATAATTGATGAATTCCTGGATCAGATGCTGCATGGGCTATTCGGCGATGAGTTGGTCCTTGATCATATCCGGTTTTAATTCCCGGCGCAGGGCCCTTTCGATGCTTCTGACTTCGCTGCTCATGCGCGATGTATTTCGAAACGCCTCGGGCTGGTTATATTCTCCTCGAAGATATTCCACCTGCTTTTTGATATTCCCGATCGTCTCGACAAGCTGGCCGGTCGCGAGTTTCTGCATGAGATTAACCGATTTCAAAGCGGCCTCAAGATCGCTGATCAGCCTTTTTTCATTATCCATGGTCTGGAAATTGTCGCCGAAATCCGAGATCCAGACATTAAACAGCATATATTGCTGGGAATACGCTTCGAGCGGGCCAATTTGTTTGACCGCATAGACCTCGGGTTCCAGGACCGGAATAAATTTGTCGTCCGTCTCTTTTTCCTTTTTCTTTTGGCGCACGAACTTTTTCCTTAACGGTTCACATCCTGCGAGCGTCGCACTCAACGCGACACACAAGACGCAAACTGCTGACAACCACCGGCGATCTGTCTTGTTTATCATCATGCCGTCATCTCCTCGAACTGTTTTTGCGTTAAAACCTTTACCCCTAATTCCCGGGCCTTGACCAATTTTGATCCGGCGCTCTCACCTGCCACTACATAATCCGTTTTTGCGCTGACCGAAGAAACAACTTCCCCGCCCAAGCTCCGGACGCGCTCGCCTGCCTCATCCCGGGTCAGACCATCCATCTCACCGGTAAAAACAAATTTCTTTCCGGAAAACCTGTTGTCTTTGACGCCGAACTTTGTTTCCGTCAATGCCAAACCTGCTTTCTTGAATTTCTCCACCAACCGATGGACTGATGCGCGCTTGAAAAATGCGACGATCGCCTCCGACATGACCGAACCGATATCTTTAATTGTTTCCAATTCCTCACGGGACGCGTTGACCACTCGTTCAATGCTCCCGAATTTCTGGGCGATCGTAAACGCCGCCTTGACACCGATATTGGGAATGCCTAATCCGAATAAAAAACGGGACAGCGGCTGCTTCTTGCTGCGGGATATCGCCGCCAATAAATTGTCCGCTTTCTTGTCTTTGAACAATTCCAGGCCCAGCAATTGTTCTTTGCTCAACGTATAAATATCGGCCGGATCTTTGATCAATTTTTTATCTAAAAGCTGATTAATGACAACCTCTCCCAGACCGTCAATGTCCATGGCCTCGCGCGATGCAAAATGCACGAGCGTGCGTTCCAGCTGTTTCGGACAGGACGGATTCACGCAGCGATAGGCGACATCCTCATCATTGTCCTTAACCACTTTCTCACCGCATGAAGGGCATGCAGAAGGAACCAGAAAATCTTTCTTTCGAGAACCCAAGGCTTCCGTGACTTTAACGATCTTCGGGATCACGTCACCGGCGCGCTCAATGAGCACACGGTCCCCGGGACGCACGCCCAGACGTTTAATCTCATCAAAATTATGGAGCGTGGCGCGGCTGATGGTCACCCCGCCGCAGGCGACAGGTTCAAGCTCAGCGACCGGCGTTAAAACACCGGTACGCCCGACTTGAACTTTGATCTCTTTAATGATCGTGGTCGCCTGATACGCCGGGAATTTAAAGGCGACGGCCCAGCGCGGGGATTTCAGCGTGAACCCCAGCGTTTCCTGCTGTTGGAACGAATTCACCTTGATCACGATACCGTCGACATCATAGGGTAGGCCCGGGCGCTTTTCTTGGAACTCCAGACAATATTCTTTGACCTCATCCAGGGACTTGCAAACACGGTTGTACGGATTGACCGGCAATCCCAGCTGTCCTGTGACTTTCAGGAATTCGGCATGGGTTTTGGGCAATTCGCCCCCTTCCCAGCGCCCGAACGAATGCACAAAGAATTTCAATTTGCGCTGGGAAGCCAGTTCGGCATCCAGCAATTTCAAAGACCCTCCTGCCGCGTTACGGGGGTTCGCGAAAAGCTCTTCCCCCTCTTTCTTGCGCTGCCCATTAAGCCGCTCAAAATCCGCGTGGCTCATATATACTTCGCCGCGGACCTCCAGAACTTTGATCTTGCCCATCCCTTTGATAATGTTCAACCGCCAGGGAACGCTGCGGATATTCTTGAGATGATGCGTAACATCCTCACCCGTTGTTCCGTCCCCGCGGGTCGCCCCGAGCGTCAATTGCCCATTCTCATAGACAACGGCCGCGCTGATGCCGTCCATCTTTAATTCGACGGCATATTCAGCCGCCTCTTCTCCCAGGATCTTGTTGATCCGGTTTTGCCACTGGTCAAGATCATCGAACGAATACGTATTGTCCAATGAATACATTTTGACTTTATGGGCAACGGTCTTAACTGAATCTGGAAT